>NZ_VZZS01000026.1:0-88951 GCF_009650575.1 Pseudomonas sp. MNR3A
GATGGCGTGGTGGTGGGCTCGGCACTGGTCGACAAGATCGCCCAGGCCAAGTCACCCGAGCAGGCTGTGAGCGATGTACTGAGCCTGTGCTCGGCGCTGGCTGAAGGGGTGCGCGGCGCTCGGGGCTGACCCGGTAGCGCTTTCTTCGCCGGTGAACCCGCTCCCACAGGAATGACACCGAACCCTGTGGGAGCGGGTTTACCGGCGAATCGACCACCGCTATTGCTTGAAGATCGACAGGTCCAATGGCCTGATCGCCCCCATCCAGATCGCATGATCGCGATGGTCCGCCAGCTCATCGCCGGTCAGTGGATGCAAAAACACCACCAAGCCCCTGCGATACAGCGCCAGCCACGGCAACACCACACCCACCACCTCCGGCCCGAAGGCCAGTTGGCAACTCCAGTCCCGGGTGCGGGCCGACCGGTTTCTGGTGCATGCGGCCCATGGTCACGGGGAACAGCCGAGCCGCCTCTTCGCACAGTTGCCGGGCTTGTTCCTGGGTCGAGGCGTCGTAGTACACGTGGGCATGGTAGCCCTTGATCCTTTGCACGATAGCTCCTGAAATGCGGGGGTTGCGGGTAGGACTATACGCCGGAGGGCCTCGTCGCGGGCCTGCTCCGTGACGGCATCACTGAGTCCCTCGCTCGCACTCCAGCCACTCCACGAACCGTTCGATCAACGCCCCACGCCGCTTGCGCGGGGGCAACACCACGTAATACCCACGCGACGAACGCAAACTCCCTTCCACCGGCCGGCACAGCAATCCCTGCTCGACCAACCCATCGACCAGATGCCCCCAACCAATCCCGACCCCTTGCCCGGCAATCGCGGCCTGGATCAGCAAGGTGTAGTTATCGAAGCGCAACTGCCCTGGTGGTGGCGGGCTGACCACGCCGAAACCGCGAAACACCCCCGCCCAGTCGAACCAGCCACTGGCCTGTTCACCGCGTAGATGCAACAAGGGCAATCGTTGCAAAGCCACGGCTGACAGGGGTTTGCCATCAGTCAGCCGAGGGCTGCAAACCGGAAAGACCTCTTCATCGAACAACCAGCGGCTTTCGCCCTGATGAAAGCGCCCGTCGCCAAACAGCACGGCCACATCGATATCGGGCCGCAGCATCCCCTGGCTGCGCTCGCCGGTCACCAGGCTCACGTCCACCTGTGGATAAGCCTCGTGAAAACGCTGCAGCCGGGGCATCAGCCAGAAGGCGGCAAAGGCGAAGTCGGTGGCCACCTGCAACACCTCGCGCTGCCCGCGACCGCTGGCCTCGGCAATGCCTTCATCCATCGCCTGCAAACCCTGGTGGACCTGCTCGAACAGCGACTGGCCCGCATCCGTCAGCGCGATACCCCGGTAGATCCGGTCGAACAGGCGCGTGCCCAACTGCGCCTCGAGCCGCTTGACCTGCTGGCTCACAGCCGGCTGAGTGGTGCCCAGCTCCAGTGCCGCCGCCGTAAAACCGCGCAGACGCGCCGCCGCCTCGAACACACGCAAGCTTTCCAGTGACATGCCCGCAAGGTGCTCAAACATAAGCTCAGCTAATCCCAGTCATTGCCCGCCATGGGCTTTACCCATGTTATCCACAGTCGCATCCTCGATCGCAAGCAATTCACATAACGTTCGACGATGGAAGGGCACCCCATGAAGCAACCCAATATCCTGTTCATCATGGCCGACCAGATGGCCGCGCCCATGCTGCCGATCTACAACCCCTCGCCGATCAGGATGCCCAACCTCGCCCGCCTCGCCGAACAGGCAGTGGTCTTCGATTCGGCCTACTGCAACAGCCCGCTGTGCGCGCCGTCGCGCTTCACACTGGTCAGCGGCCAGTTGCCCAGTCGCATCGGCGCCTATGACAACGCCGCGGACTTTCCCGCCGACATTCCCACCTACGCCCACTACCTGCGCCGCCTCGGCTACCGCACCGCGCTGTCGGGCAAGATGCACTTCTGCGGCCCTGACCAGTTGCACGGCTATGAAGAGCGCCTGACCAGCGACATCTATCCCGCCGATTACGGCTGGGCGGTGAACTGGGACGCCCCCGAGGTGCGCCCGAGCTGGTACCACAACATGTCCTCGGTGCTGCAGGCCGGGCCGTGCGTGCGCACCAACCAGCTGGATTTCGACGAGGAAGTGGTGTTCAAGGCGCAGCAGTACCTGTACGACCACGTTCGCGAGGGTGACGGTCGCCCGTTCTGCCTGACCGTCTCGATGACCCACCCGCACGACCCCTACACCATCCCCCGGCGCTACTGGGATCTCTACGAGTCTGTGGATATCCCCCTGCCACGCGACGAAATCGCCCAGGACCAGCAAGACCCTCACTCGCAGCGCCTGCTAAAGGTCTATGACCTGTGGAACAAGCCGCTGCCTGTGGACAAGATCCGCGACGCGCGCCGCGCCTACTTCGGCGCCTGCAGCTACATCGACGACAACATCGGCAAGCTGCTGCAGACCCTCGAGGATTGCGGCCTGGCCGACGACACGCTGATCGTGTTCTCCGGCGACCATGGCGACATGCTTGGCGAACGCGGGCTCTGGTACAAGATGCACTGGTTCGAGATGTCGGCGCGGGTGCCGCTGCTGGTCCATGCGCCCAAGCGTTTCGCCGCGGCGCGGGTCAGTGCCAGCGTGTCCACCTGTGACCTGCTGCCGACCCTGGTCGAGCTGGCAGGCGGGGCTGTGGATAACAGCCTGCACCTGGACGGCCGCTCGCTGCTCGGCCACTTGCAAGGGCAGGGCGGGCACGATGAGGTGATTGGCGAATACATGGCCGAGGGTACGGTCGGGCCGCTGATGATGATTCGGCGTGGCGCGTACAAGTTCGTGTACAGCGAAGACGACCCGTGCCTACTCTACGACCTGAGCCGCGACCCGCACGAGCGGGAGAACCTCACCGGCAGCCCGGACCACCAGGGCTTGCTGCAGGCATTTGTCGATGAAGCCAGGCAACGCTGGGACGTTTCCAGCCTGCGCCAGCAGGTGCTGGCCAGCCAACGCCGCCGCCGTCTGGTGGCCGAGGCCCTGGCCATCGGCAAGCTGAAAAGCTGGGATCACCAACCCTTGGTCGACGCCAGCCAACAGTACATGCGCAACCATATCGATCTCGATGACCTCGAGCGCAAGGCACGTTATCCACAGCCCGCACCCATGGATTGAGAAGAGAGGCCGCCATGCAGAAGTTCTCCACCGCCGTGATCGCCCTGGCCCTGGGCCTGAGCGCCCTGACCGCCCAAGCGGCCGACAGCGACACGCAATGCAGCACCGTCAAACTGGCTGACCCCGGTTGGAGCGATATCGCTTCCACCAACGCCATCACCCGCCTGCTGTTCGAAAGCCTGGGCTACCAGGTGAAGATCGACAGCCTTGCTGTACCGATCATCTATGGCGGCCTGAAAGACGGCCGCGTGGATGCCTTCCTCGGCAACTGGATGCCCGCGCAGCAGGGCTTTCATGACAAATTCATCGCCACCGGCGACGTGAAACAATTGTCGCGCAACCTCGAAGGCACCGAGTTCACCCTGGCAGTGCCCGACTACGTGTGGAATGCCGGCATCAAGGACTTCGCCGACCTGCAGAAACACGCCGAGCAGTTCGACAAGAAACTCTACGGCATCGGCTCCGGCGCGCCGGCCAACCTGTCGCTCAAGGAAATCATCGACAAGAATGAGTTCAACCTCGGGCAGTGGAAGCTGATCGAGTCCAGCGAGCAGGCGATGCTGGCGCAGGTCGACCGCGCCGTGAAGAAGAACCAGTTCATCACCTTCCTCGGCTGGACACCGCACCCGATGAACGTGAAGCTGAAGATGCACTACCTCACCGGTGGCGAGAAATGGTTCGGCAGCAAGGGCGAGGTGTTCACCCTGGTGCGCAACGGTTATCCACAGGCCTGCCCGAATGCCGCGAAACTGCTGGGCAACCTGGCATTTACCCTGGATATGGAGAACGCCATCATGGCCGAGGTCGTGGACAAGAAGGTCAGTTTCGACCAGGCAGCCAAGGCGTGGGTGAAGGCGCATCCACAAGTCCTGGAGGCGTGGCTCGCCGGCGTGAGCAGCAAGGCTGGCGGTGATGCACTGGAGGCCGTCAAGGCCAAACTCTGATTGCCCGCTGCCGCGGTGGGTATGAATCCGCTCCAGGAAGGGGCAAAACTCAGGACTGTGAATAACCCATGCCCCGCCTGACCCAGCTGATGCCCTTCCTGACCTGGCTTCCCCGGCAATCGCGCCGCAGCCTGCGCCAGGACCTGCTGGTGGGTCTGAGCGGCGCGATCCTCGCCCTGCCGCAGTCCATCGCCTATGCGTTGATTGCCGGCCTGCCCGCCGAGTACGGCCTGTATGCGGCCATCGTGCCGGTACTGATCGCCTGCCTGTGGGGGTCGTCGTGGCACCTGATCTGCGGCCCCACCGCCGCCATCTCCATCGTCCTCTACGCCAGTATCAGCCCGCTGGCCGTGGCCGGCAGCAGCGACTACGTGACCCTCGTCCTGCTGCTGACCTTTCTTGGCGGGGTGTTCCAGCTGCTGCTCGGGCTGCTGCGCTTCGGCACGCTGGTCAACTTCGTCTCCCATTCAGTGGTGCTCGGCTTCACCCTGGGCGCCGCCATCGTCATTGCCCTTGGCCAGTTGCCGAACCTGATGGGCATCGACTTGCCCAGCCAGGCCACAGCACTCAAGACGGCCCAGGACCTGTTCGCCCATGCCCGAGAAGTGGACCTGCCCTCGCTGGGGCTGGGCCTGGCCACCTTGCTGATCGGTATCGCCATCAAGCTCCTGCGCCCGCGCTGGCCGGCGCTGTTGATAAGCCTGGTACTGGTGAGCCTGGTGGCGTGGCTGCTGCCCGGATACTTCGCTCACGTGCCCCGCGTTCCCGCATTCAGCGGCCATCTGCCGCCCCTGAGCCCGCTGCCGTTGCTCGACCTGGACCTGATCCTGCGCCTGCTGCCCAGCGCCGTGGCGGTGGGCATGCTCGGGCTGGTCACCAGCCTGTCGATCGCCCGCTCGTTGTCAGCCCGTTCCGAACAACTGATCGACGCCGACCAGGAGATTCGCGCCCAGGGTGTTTCCAACATGGTCGGGGCGTTTTTCTCGGGTTATCTGTCGTCTGGTTCGTTCACCCGCTCCGGGCTGAGCTTCGAGGCGGGCGCCCGCTCCCCTATGGCCGGGGTGTTCTCGGCGCTGTGGGTGGCGCTGTTCGCCGTGGCCGGTGCCGGGCTCATCGCTCACCTGCCGATCCCGGCGATGGCCGGCAGCATCCTGCTGATTTGTTGGGGACTGGTGGATCACAAGGCGATTCGCGCGCTGTTCCGCGTCAGCCGTTCGGAGTTCCTGGTGATGGCGCTGACCGCGGCGGCGACTCTATTGCTGGAGCTGCAGACGGCGATCTATGCGGGAGTGCTGGCGTCGCTGTTCTTCTACCTCAAGCGCACCTCGCGGCCACGGGTGCAGCAGAGCCGTGAAGGGGAGGCGGACGTGCTGCGGGTCGGTGGCTCGATCTTCTTCGGTGCCGCGCATTACCTGCAGGTACGCCTGCAGCGCTGCCAGGGGCCGCATGTGGTAATCGACGCGCGGCAGATCAACTTCATCGACTATTCGGGTGTGGATATGTTGCATCGCGAGGCGCGCCGGCTGGCGCGCAATGGCGGCAGCCTGACCCTGCATCGGGCCAGGCCCCAGGTGGTGGAGGAGTTGCAGAAGCTGGAGGGGATCGACGGGTGTCCGATCAGGTTCGAGGAGTAATCCCTACCCCCGCGCCAACTGCCTCCGCAATTCATCCAGCACCGGCCCGGTGTCAGGCCGAATCCCGCGCCAGACGTAAAACGCCTCGGCCGCCTGCTCGGCGAGCATTCCCAGCCCATCCAGCACTTTCGCCGCCCCAAGCTTCGTCGCCCACTGGCAGAACGGCGTCGGCTCCTTGCCATACATCATGTCGTAGCACACGGTGCGACCGGCCTCGACCAGGCTCTCGGCGATCGGCGGCAACTCCCCCGAAAGGCTCGCCGAGGTGGCGTTGATGATCACGTCCACCGGCTCCTGCAGCCAGGCAAAACCGCTGGCGACCACCGGCCCGAGTTCATCGAACTCGCGCGCCAGCTGCTCGGCCTTTTCCACCGTACGATTGGCGATCACCAGCGATTGCGGCTTATGGGCCAGGATCGGCTCCAGCACGCCACGCACCGCACCACCGGCGCCGAGAATCAGGATGCGCTTGCCCGCCAGCGTGACCCCGGCATTCACCGTCAGGTCGCGCACCAGGCCTGCGCCATCGGTGTTGTCGCCCTGCAGCGTGCCATCGGCCAACAGGGTCAGGGTGTTGACCGCGCCCGCGCGTTGCGCCCGTGGCGTGAGGCTGTCGCACAGGCGGTAGGCTTCTTCCTTGAACGGCACGGTCACGTTGGCGCCGCTGCCCTGCTTGAAGAAACCGCGAGCGCAGTCGCTGAACTCGTCCAGCGGCGCCAGCAGGGTGTTGTATTCCAGATCCTGGCCGGTCTGCTCGGCGAACAGGCGGTGGATCAGCGGCGACTTGCTGTGGCCGATGGGATTACCGAAAACGACGTACTGGTCCATGGGAATTCCTCGTTTATCCACAGGCTCACTGACCGAGCCAGTCGCGGTCCTGCAGGAAGTACTCGGTCAGGCGCGCTTCCTCGCTGCCAGGGGTGGCCTTCCAGTCGTAGCCCCAGCGAACCTGCGGCGGCAACGACATGAGGATGGATTCGGTACGTCCGCCGGATTGCAGGCCGAACAGCGTACCGCGGTCGTAGACCAGGTTGAACTCGACATAGCGCCCACGGCGATATTCCTGGAATTCGCGCTGCTGCGCGGTGTAGGGGGTGTTCTTGCGCCGCTGCACGATCGGCAGGTAGGCCTCGATGTAGGCATCGCCGATGGCACGGATGAAGGCGAAGCAGGTGTCGAAATCCCAATCGTTCAGGTCATCGAAGAACAGCCCGCCAATGCCACGGGGTTCGCCGCGGTGCTTGAGGTGGAAGTAGCGGTCGCACCAGGCCTTGTAGCGCGGGTACACGTCGGCGCCAAAGGGGGCACAGGCCTGTTCGGCGACGCGGTGCCAGTGGATGCAGTCTTCCTCGTTGCCGTAGTACGGGGTCAGGTCGAAGCCGCCGCCGAACCACCACACCGCCTCTTCGCCCTCTTTCTCGGCGATGAAGAAACGCACGTTGGCGTGGGAGGTTGGCACATGCGGGTTGTACGGGTGAATCACCAGCGACACGCCCAGCGCCTCGAAGCCACGCCCGGCCAGCTCCGGACGGTGCGCGCTGGCCGACGGCGGCAAGCCTGCGCCGAACACATGGGAGAAGTTGACCCCGCCTTTCTCGATCAGCTTGCCCTCGCCGATCACCCGGGTGCGACCACCGCCGCCAGCATCGCGAATCCAGGCGTCCTCGACGAAGCGGGCGCCGCCGTCCTCGGTTTCGAGGGCGGCGCAGATGCGGTCTTGCAGGTCGAGCAGATAGGCCTTCACGGCCTCGGTGCGGCTGGTCATCGGGTCACCTGGGAAGGGCAGGGAGGAATTCGCCGCGTAGCATACCACCGGCCAGCGCCGCGCCGCAGTTGACGGCAGTCAAGCAAAGGCGTCCGATAGAGGGCCTTTGCGATGACGACAACAGGAGTGTGTGATGGCCAAGCGTATTCAGTTCAGCCAGCATGGCGGCCCGGAAGTCCTGCAGCTCGTGGACTTCGAACCGACCCCGCCCGGCCCGCAGCAGGTGCGCGTGCGCAACCATGCGATCGGTCTGAACTTCATCGATACCTATTTCCGTGGCGGGCTCTACACGCCGCTATCACTGCCTTCAGGCCTGGGCACCGAAGGTGCGGGTGTAGTCGATGCGGTGGGCGAGGGCGTCACCCGCTTGAAGGTCGGCGACCGCGTCGGCTACGGCGGCGGGCCGCTGGGCGCCTATGGCGAATACCACACCCTGCCGGAAGCGAACCTGGTGAAGCTGCCTGACAGCATCAGCTTCGAGCAGGCTGCGGCCGTGATGCTCAAGGGCCTGACCACCCATTACCTGCTCAAGCAGACCTACGCGGTGCAGCCCGGCGACTTCATTCTGTTCCACGCCGCAGCAGGTGGCGTCGGCTCGCTGGCTTGCCAATGGGCCAAGGCCTTGGGCGCCAAGCTGATCGGCACTGTCAGCTCGCCCGAAAAAGCCGAACGCGCCAAGGCGCTGGGGGCCTGGGCGACCATCGACTACAGCCATGAAGACGTGGCCAAGCGGGTGCTGGAGCTGACCGAAGGCAAGAAGTGCGCGGTGGTGTATGACGGCGTGGGTGCCGACACCTGGCTGACTTCGCTCGACTGCCTGCGCCCGCGTGGCTTGATGGTGAGCTTCGGCAATGCCTCCGGCGCGGTGAGTGGCGTGAACCTGGGAATTCTGTCGCAGAAGGGCTCGCTGTACGTGACCAGGCCGACCCTGGCCAGCTACGCCAATAACGCCGAGAACACCCAGGCCATGGCCGATGACCTGTTCGCAATGATTGCCAGTGGCAAGCTGGTGGTGGATATCCAGCAGCGCTATCCGTTGAGCGAGGCGGCGAAGGCGCAGGAAGCGTTGTCGGCGCGCCAGACGGTGGGGTCGACGGTGCTGTTGCCCTGAGGGCCCCATCGCGGGACAAGCCCGCTCCTACAGGTTCAGCGCCGTTCATGCATGCCGCGCGATTCCTGTAGGAGCGGGCTTGCCCGCGAAAAGCACACCGCGGTTCGTCGCCCCGAAAAGCCCGCTCCCACCGAGGGCTCTGCTCAAGTCATCAGGCTTGGGGGCTACCCGCAGACTCGATCCCATCCAGCATCGCTTCGACCAGGCCCTCCGCCAGCTCGATGGCATGCAGGCTCGACCAGAACATGCCCCGACCGCTGTCGCTCAGGTGGTCAATGGCTTTGATGCCAGTGTCGTAGGCACAGCGCAGGTAGAGCGCGACGTGGACCAAGGCGTCGTGGGGGTCGATGTCGGGGTTGACGGTGAAGAGCGGGGGATGGCCGGCATCGCAGCGGCCGAAGGGGTGGGTGGTGGTTTTGGGGAGTGGTGGATCAGGAATCAGCTTATCGGTCATGTCATTTCTCGCTCGATATTTGCTGACACAACACTCGTTACCACACGAATGAGGGTGGCAGCTGTACACGGGGTGGTAAGCCGGAGGAGAAAAGACAAAGACCCCGGTAGGCCCGAAGGCCTCCCGCGTACAGCCGCCATGACGGCATTGTCTTTCTCAGTTTTCCCGGGTTACCACACCCGATCGCCAAGTTGTTCGGCGACGGTCTGGAGCCTAGAGGTAGACGTTCCCACTGAGAAGGTAATGGCGATCGACAGGCTGCGTAGGATATTTCCCTAAATCAGAAATGTGCAGTCTTGAGGATCAGAATCAGAAAACCCTGATGAGCGGCGCCTCTCTCCCTTGTAGGAGCGGGCTTGTTCGGGGCGCCGAATCGCCGCGAACACCGGCAGAGCCGGTGCCATGCACTGCGGTGGCCTTTTCGCGGGCAAGCCCGCTCCTACAAGTGTCGAACAATCACCCCGGCCGCACTACTTCGCCCGTGACCAGATCGCGAATCACACTCGGATTTCTGCGGCCGCCCAGCGCGCCGCCGAGCACCAGATCGAGTTCGTTGTGGAAATACTGTTCCACCCGCAACCGGCTCTTGGCCGCCGGCCGCCCGGCAGGGTTGGCGGAGGTGGAGATCAGCGGCCCCACCAGCGCGCACAGCTCGCGCACCTGCGGATGATCGCTGACCCGCAGCGCCACGGTGTCGTGCTGGCCGGTCACCCATTCGGGCAACAGATCCTGGTGCGGCACCAGCCAGGTGTTCGGGCCCGGCCAGGTGCTGCCCATGCGATCGATCCAGTCTTCGGGGAAATCCTCGAACAGGAAATCGAACTGGCGGATGTTGTCGGCGACCAGGATCAGGCCTTTATCCACAGGGCGTGACTTGAGCGCCAACAGGCGGTACACCGCATCTTCGTTCCACGGGTCGCAGCCCAGGCCCCAGACCGCTTCCGTCGGATAGGCGATCACCGCACCCGCCTTCACCTCACGCGCGGCTTGTTGCACACGCCAACTGCTCACCATTGCTGTCTCTCCGCTTTAAGCCTGATGCGCAGTGTACTTAGGCGGAACGGGCAAACCAACGTCCGGCTTCGCTGCTGACCCGTCCTTCGAGTTCGAGCTCGGTCAGACTGGCCAGTACCTGGGCCAATGGCAGCCCGCTGCTGTGGGCCAAGCCCTCGCTGGTCTGCGGAGCGGCATGCAGCAGCGCCAGCAGTGGATGGCCCGATTTCTCCACAGACGCGGGAGGCAGGTTCTGCCAACCGCGCAGGCTGTCGAGGATCTGCCCGACACTCTCCACCAGCAGCGCACCATCGCGAATCAGTTGATGGCAGCCCTTGGCGCCCGGGTGGTGAATGGAGCCGGGAATCGCGTACACCTCCCGTCCCTGTTCGGCTGCCAGCCGGGCCGTGATCAACGAGCCGCTGGCCAGGCTGGCCTCGACGACCAGCACGCCGAGCGACAGGCCGCTGATGATCCGGTTGCGCCGCGGGAAGTTACCGGCCAGTGGTCCGGCGTCCAGCGGGTACTCCGAAACCAGCGCGCTGCCGCTGTCGATCATGGCCCGTGCCAAGTCGCGATGGCGCTGTGGATAAAGTTTTTGCAACCCTGTGCCGAGCACCCCGATCGTGTGGCCGCCAGCGTTCAACGCAGCCCGATGAGCGGCGCCGTCAATACCCAGTGCCAAGCCGCTGGTGATGGTGAACCCGGCCTGAGCCAGGCAACGGGAAAACGCACCGGCCGTATCCAGCGCCGGGGGTGAAGCACGCCTGCTGCCCACGATCGCCAACTGCGGCCGTTCGAGCAGGGCAGGGTCACCGGCCACGAAAAGCAAAGGCGGCGGATCGTCTATCTCGGCCAGCAATGCCGGGTATCCAGGGCCGTCCCACATCAATAAACACTGGCCCGGACGCTCTAGCCAGGCCATTGCAGCCAATGCGCCATCGCGTACTTGCGCACTGCGCCGGGCGTCTATACTGGAAGCCTTCAGGCCTAGAGCACGCCACGCGCTGGCCGGGGCGCTGAGTGCCGAAGAGGCGCTGCCGAATGCTTCGATGAGGGTATGGAAACGACGCAAGCCAATATCGGGAAGGCGATGCAGACGCAGCCGCGCCTCCAGTTCCGCCGGAGTGCAAGGCGACGAGCGGGATGGGTTCATGGTGGATCGTCCTTGATCGGCAGGAGGCCAATGAAGCGGCACATCCTGTGGATAACTTTGTGAGTAACACTTTGAAAAGCTGTCGATCAAAACGGCAGCTATCAAGCCCATAGAGACCCTAGCCAAGCTTCACAGGTGCCGAACGCTCCATTTCCCTTTATTATGTGTGCTCAGTTTTCAACCAAACGCACAGTGACTGCCTGACCCTATGGCCATCTTGAACATCCTCGAATTCCCCGACCCGCGCCTGCGCACCCTCGCCAAACCGGTAACGGAGTTCGACGACGCCCTGCAGCAGCTGATCGACGACATGTTTGAAACCATGTACGAAGCGCCCGGCATCGGCCTGGCCGCGACCCAGGTCAACGTGCACAAGCAGGTCGTGGTGATGGATCTTTCCGAAGATCGCAGCGAACCGCGAGTGTTCATCAACCCCAGCGTCGAAGAGCTGACCCACGACATGGGGCAGTACCAGGAAGGCTGCCTGTCGGTGCCAGGCTTCTACGAGAACGTCGACCGCCCGCTGCGCGTGCGGGTCAAGGCCCAGGATCGCGACGGCAAGCCCTACGAGCTCGAGGCCGAAGGCCTGCTGGCGGTGTGCGTGCAGCACGAGTTCGATCACCTCAACGGCAAGCTGTTCGTCGACTACCTGTCTCAGCTCAAACGCGACCGGATCAAGAAGAAGCTGGAAAAGCAGCACCGCCAGCAAGCCTGATCCCCACCTTCCAGAAGGCTTGCTCCGGCAAGCCTTTTTCTTTTTTGAAGCGAGAACTCCATGCGCATCGTCTTCGCAGGCACCCCAGAGTTTGCCGCCGAACACCTCAAGGCCCTGCTCGACAGCCCTTACGAAATCGTGGCTGTCTACACCCAGCCCGACCGTCCCGCCGGCCGGGGCCAGAAGCTCATGCCGAGCGCGGTCAAAGCCCTCGCATTGGCCCATCACGTACCGGTGTACCAGCCACAGACCCTGCGCAATGCCGACGCGCAGGCTGAACTTGCCGCACTGAAACCGGACCTGATGGTGGTGGTCGCCTACGGCCTGATCCTGCCGCAGGCGGTGCTGGATATCCCGCGCCTTGGCTGCATCAACAGCCACGCCTCGCTGCTGCCACGGTGGCGCGGTGCGGCGCCGATCCAGCGCGCCGTCGAGGCCGGTGATGCCGAGAGCGGCGTAACCGTGATGCGCATGGAAGCGGGCCTGGACACCGGCCCCATGCTGCTCAAGGTCACCACACCGATCAGCGCCGACGACACCGGCGGCAGCCTGCACGACCGCCTCGCCCAACTGGGCCCTGGCGCTGTGGTGCAAGCCATCGCCGGCCTTGCCGACGGCAGCCTGCAGGGCGAGGTGCAGGACGACGCCCTGGCCACGTATGCACACAAGCTGAACAAGGATGAGGCACGTCTGGACTGGAGCCGCCCGGCCGTGGAGCTGGAACGCCTGATCCGCGCCTTCAACCCCTGGCCGGTGTGCCACAGCACCCTCGACGGCGAAACCGTGAAGGTGCTGGGCGCGAACTTGTCCACAGGCAAAGGTGAGCCAGGCGAGATCCTCAGTGCCAGCAAGGACGGCCTGGTGGTCGCCTGCGCTGACGGCGCCCTGAGCCTGACCCGCCTGCAACTGCCCGGTGGCAAGGCCCTGGCCTTCAGCGACCTGTTCAACAGCCGCCGCGAGAAGTTCGCAAGCGGCAAGGTGCTCGGCCAATGAACCCACGCCTGGCTGCCGCCCGCGCCCTGGCTGCCGTGCTCAGCGGCAAGGCCTCGCTCAACAGCTCGCTGCCCGCGCAACTGGACAAGGTCGAGGAGCGCGACCGCGGCCTGACTCAGGACCTGGCCTTTGGCACTGCCCGCTGGCAGCCGCGCCTGGACTTGCTTGCCGCACAACTGCTGCAAAAGCCGTTCAAGGCCGCCGACGCCGATGTACAGGCGCTGCTGCTGGTCGGCCTGTACCAGCTGTTCTACACACGTATTCCGGCCCACGCCGCCATCGGCGAAACCGTCGGCTGCGCCGACAAGCTCAAGAAGCCCTGGGCCAAGGGCCTGCTCAACGCCGTGCTGCGCCGCGCCCAACGCGAGGGCGAGGAACTGCTCGCCGGCATGGAGCGCGACCCGGTAGTCCGCACCGCCCACCCGCGCTGGCTGCAGAAGTCGCTCAAGGCGTTCTGGCCGGAGCAATGGGAAGCCATCTGCGCCGCCAACAACGCTCACCCGCCGATGATCCTGCGGGTCAACCGCCGTCATCACAGCCGTGATGCGTATCTGGCGCTGCTGGCCGAGGCTGGCATCGGCGCCAGCGCTTGCCCATTCAGCCGTGACGGCATCGTGCTGGCCGAGGCCTGCGACGTGCGCGGCCTGCCGGGCTTCGCCGACGGCTGGATCAGCGTGCAGGACGAAGCTGCACAGCTGTCGGCCGACCTGCTGGAACTGGCCCCCGGCCAACGCGTGCTCGATGCCTGCTGCGCCCCTGGCGGCAAGACCTGCCACCTGCTCGAAGCCGAGCCGGGCCTGGCGCAGATGGTCGCCATCGACCTGGAGGCCAAGCGCCTGGCGCGGGTACGCGAGAACCTCGACCGGCTGAAGCTCGATGCCGAGCTGATCGCCTGTGATGCTCGCGATACCGCCAGTTGGTGGGACGGCAAGCCGTTTCAGCGCATCCTGCTCGACGCCCCATGCTCGGCGACCGGCGTGATCCGCCGCCACCCGGACATCAAGCTGACCCGTCAGGCCGAGGACATCCCGGCCCTGGCCGCACTGCAGGGTGGGCTGCTCGATGCGCTGTGGCCGACACTCGAAGTCGGCGGCATGCTGCTCTACGCCACCTGCTCGAGCCTGCCGACCGAGAACACCGAAGTGATCGACGCCTTCCTCGCCCGCACCCCCGGTGCCCGTGAGCTCGACCTGGCAACCGAGGCCGGTCTGCGCCAGCCCCACGGCCGCCAGCTACTGGCCCAGGAAGGCGGCCACGACGGCTTCTACTATGCCAAGCTGATCAAGATCGCCGCCTCGCGCGGATAAGAACGAAAGGTAAGGGAGTAGCGGATGAAGATCATCATCCTCGGCGCAGGCCAGGTAGGCGGTACGCTGGCAGAACACCTGGCGAGCGAAGCCAACGACATCACGGTGGTCGACACCGATGGCGAGCGCTTACGTGACCTGGGCGACCGCCTCGACATCCGCACCGTGCAGGGCCGCGCCTCGCTGCCCACGGTACTGCGCCAGGCCGGCGCCGATGACGCCGACATGCTGGTGGCGGTGACCAACAGCGACGAGACCAACATGGTCGCCTGCCAGGTGGCCTATTCGCTGTTCCACACCCCGACCAAGATCGCCCGGGTGCGCGAATCGTCCTACCTCAGCCGCGAGGAGCTGTTCGACAACGACCACATTCCGGTGGACGTGCTGATCAGCCCCGAGCAGGTGGTGACCAACTACATCAAGCGCCTGATCGAACACCCCGGCGCCCTGCAGGTGATCGACTTCGCCGAGGGCAAAGCCCAATTGGTGGCAGTCAAGGCCTACTACGGCGGCCCGCTGGTGGGTCAGCAACTGCGCCAGATCCGCGCGCACATGCCCAATGTCGATACCCGCGTGGCCGCGATCTTCCGCCGCGACCGGCCGATCAAGCCCCATGGCGACACGGTGATCGAGGCTGACGACGAAGTGTTCTTCATCGCCGCGAAGAAAGACATCCGTGCTGTGATGGGCGAGCTGCGGCGTATCGACGAGACCAACAAGCGGGTGGTCATCGCCGGCGGCGGGCAGATCGGCGAGCGCCTGGCCGAAGCCATCGAAAGCCGCTACCAGGTGAAGATCATCGAGATGAGCCCGGCACGCTGCCGGCATCTTTCGGACAACCTCGAAAGCACCGTGGTGCTGCAGGGCAGCGCATCGGACAAAGACCTGATGCTCGAAGAAAACATCGCCGAAGCCGATATCTTCCTGGCCCTGACCAACGACGACGAGGCCAACATCATGTCGTCGCTGCTGGCCAAGCGCCTGGGTGCACGCAAGGTGATGACACTGATCAACAACCCGGCCTACGTCGACCTGGTGCAGGGCGGCGATATCGACATCGCCATCAGCCCGCAGTTGGCGACCATCGGCACGCTGCTGGCCCATGTACGCCGTGGCGATATCGTCAGCGTGCACTCGCTGCGGCGCGGTGCAGCGGAAGCCATCGAGGCAGTCGCCCATGGCGATTCGAAATCGAGCAAGGTGATCGGCAAGGCCATCGAAGACATCGCCTTGCCACCTGGCACCACCATCGGCGCGATCATACGCGACGAGGGGGTGCTGATCGCCCACGACGACACGGTGATCGAGGCGGGTGACCATGTGATCCTGTTCGTTGTGGATAAAAAGCACATTCGCGATGTGGAGAAGCTGTTCCACGTCGGCTTGAGTTTCTTCTAGGAGAAGAAGGCATGCGCGAATCGCTGGAAAAGATGCTGGCAAAGGGTGTGGATAACCCGCTGCTGAGGTTTGGCCTGGGCAAGGCCTGGCTGGATGAAGGCAAGGGCGCCGAAGCCGCGGTGCACCTGGCCAGTTGTGTGCAGCAGGATCCGAAATACTCGGCTGCGTGGAAGCTGCTGGGCAAGGCGTATCAGCTTGAAGGCGATATCGCTGCGGCGCGTAAGGCCTGGGAAGAGGGGATCGTGGCGGCGCAGACACATGGCGACAAGCAGGCCGAGAAAGAAATGACCGTGTTCCTGAAGAAACTCAACAAGGCCTGACAGACGCCGCGGTCCTTGTAGGAGCGGCGGTTCGCCGCTGCGACTTGTCCCGCGATCGGGCGCGAAGCGGCCGTAAAACCAGACGCCGAGATCTATCAGGAAAATCTCGGTTGCCGAGTTTGCGGCCGCTTCGCGCCCGATCGCGGGACAAGCCCGCTCCTACAGAGTGTGGATAACTCAGTACCAGCGCGGCTCGCCGGCCGGGCGCTTCTTGAAGCGCTTCATGCTCCACATGTACTGGCTCGGATACTCGCGCACATAGCGCTCGACCACACGGCTCATGGCCGCTGCAGCCACAGCCACATCCGCGCTGTACATCTCTTCGGGCGCCGCCTCAAGGAACACCTTGAAGCCGGAGCCATCCGGCAGACGCAGGGCATGCAGGAACACACCCACCGCCTTGCCGCCAGCGAGCATGTTGGGCACGAACTTGCTGGTCAGCGCCTGGGTGCCTAGGAAGGGCACGAACACTCCCGCCGACTCGGCCGGCTCAGGGTCGGCAGGAATGCCCACCTGCCCGCCGCGACGCACTTCCTTGATCACGCTGAGAATGCCTTCCTTGGTCGAAGGCGCCACGCGGTTGCCCATCTGCACGCGCTGCTCGCGCAGCAGGTCATCCACCGCCTTCAGCTTGGGCGGACGGTAGAAGATGATCGGCTTGCACTGGTTGCAATAGAAGTGGTTGAGCACCTCCCAGTTGCCCAGGTGGCTGGTGATGCCGACCACCCCTTTGCCAGTGGCCAGGGCTTGCTCGAGCACTTCCAGGCCGTGCACTTCCTTGACCAGCTCCAGCGACTGCTGAGGCGGGCGAATCCAGGCCCAGGCGCTTTCGACGAAAGACTTGCCGATATCCTTCAACGCACGCCCCACCAACTGCTCACGCTCGGCAGGGTTCATCTCGGGGAAGCACTTGGCGAGGTTGATCCGCACCACGTTGCGCGACCCGTTGGGGATTTTCCACATCAGCCAGCCGATACCGGCACCGACGCGCTGCACCGCGCCCCAGGGCAGTTTGGCGAACAGGCGCAGCACCCCGACCATCAGGGCGCCCTTGAACTTTTCCACAGGCCAATTCCTTATTTCTGCAAGGCGCGCATTGTAACGCCTCAGCGCACCAGCGCGGCGTAGCGATCGCAATCGGTGGTGTGGTCCATGACCATGCCGGTGGCCTGCATGAAGGCGTAGCAAATGGTCGGACCGACGAAGGTGAAGCCTTTTTTCTGCAGGGCCTTGCTCATTGCCTTGGCTTCGTCGGTGATCGCCGGGATGTCGGCGCGCCCCTGGTAATGGTTGATCTTCGGCTCGCCGCCGACGAACGACCACAGCCACTCGCCGGGGTTTTCCAGCGCCAGCCAGGCGCGCGCGTTGCGGCGCGCGGCATTGAGCTTGAGGCGGTTGCGGATGATGCCGGGATCGAGCATCAGCTCTTCTATGCGCTCGTCGCTCATCTCGGCCAGTTGCACCGGGTCGAAGCCTTGCAGCACCTGGCGATAGCGCTCGCGTTTCTTCAGCACGGTGATCCACGAAAGACCCGCCTGGAACCCTTCGAGCAAAAGCATCTCGAAGAGCAACGCCGGGTCGCGCTGCGGGGTTCCCCATTCCTGGTCATGGTAGGCCTGATACAAGGGATCGTCGGTACACCAAAAGCAGCGTGGCATAAGGCTCCAATTACGTAGAGGGCGAGGCGAATCGGGTTATACTCCCGCTCTTTACATCCGCATCCCCAGATACAGGTGAATTTCGTGAGCCAGCCTACGCCAGCCGTGCGTACCTTCCAAGACCTGATCCTCGCCCTACAGAACTACTGGGCCGAGCAAGGTTGTGTGGTACTTCAGCCCTACGATATGGAAGTAGGCGCCGGCACTTTCCACACCGCCACCTTCCTGCGCGCCGTCGGCCCGGAGACCTGGAACGCTGCCTACGTGCAGCCTAGCCGTCGCCCTGCCGACGGACGGTATGGCGAAAACCCCAACCGCCTGCAGCACTACTACCAGTTCCAGGTGGTACTCAAGCCGAACCCGGCCAACTTCCAGGAGCTGTACCTGGGTTCGCTGAAAGCCATCGGCCTGGACCCGCTGGTCCATGACATCCGCTTCGTCGAAGACAACTGGGAATCGCCGACCCTGGGTGCCTGGGGCCTGGGTTGGGAAATCTGGCTGAACGGGATGGAAGTGACCCAGTTCACCTACTTCCAGCAGGTTGGCGGTATCGAGTGCTACCCGGTCACCGGCGAGATCACCTATGGCCTGGAGCGTCTGGCCATGTATATCCAGGGTGTCGATTCGGTGTACGACCTGGTCTGGGCCGACGGCCCGTTCGGCAAGGTCACCTATGGCGATGTGTTCCACCAGAACGAAGTGGAGCAGTCGACCTACAACTTCGAGCACGCCAACGTCGAGAAACTGTTCGAGCTGTTCGACTTCTACGAAAGCGAAGCCAACCGCCTGATCAAGCTGGACCTGCCGCTGCCGACCTACGAAATGGTCCTGAAGGCTTCGCACACCTTCAACCTGCTCGACGCCCGCCGCGCCATCTCGGTGACCGAGCGCCAGCGCTACATCCTGCGCGTGCGCACCCTGGCCCGCGACGTGGCGCAAAGCTATCTGCAAGCCCGCGCACGCCTGGGCTTCCCGATGGCCACCCCCGAACTGCGTGATGAAGTACTGGCCAAGCTGGAGGCTGCACAATGAGTGCGCAAGATTTCCTGGTTGAACTGGGCACCGAAGAGCTGCCCCCCAAAGCCCTGGCCTCGCTGGGCGATGCATTCCTGGCCGGCATCGAGAAAGGCCTGCAGGCCGCTGGCCTGAACTACACCGGCAAGTCGGTCTATGCCGCGCCGCGTCGCCTGGCCGTGCTGATCCGCCAACTGGACGTGCAACAGCCTGATCGCAGCATCAACATCGACGGCCCGCCCCGCCAGGCTGCCTTCGACGCCGATGGCAACCCGACCCAGGCTGCACTGGGCTTCGCCAAGAAGTGTGGCGTGGAGCTGTCGGACATCGACCAGAGCGGCGCCAAGCTGCGTTTCTCCCAGCACATTCCGGGCAAGGCCACCATCAGCCTGCTGCCAACCATCGTCGAAGACTCGCTCAACGACCTGCCGATCCCCAAGCGCATGCGCTGGGCCGCCAGCCGTGAAGAGTTCGTGCGCCCCACCCAGTGGCTGGTGATGCTGCTGGGCGACCAGGTGGTCGACTGCACCATCCTCTCGCAGAAGGCCGGCCGCGAATCGCGTGGACACCGCTTCCACCACCCGGAAAACGTGCTGATCACCACCCCGGCCAACTACGTCGAAGACCTGCGCAAGGCCCATGTACTGGCCGACTTCGCCGAGCGCCGCGAGCTGATCGCCAAGCGCACCGCAGAGCTGGCCCTGCAGCAGGAAGGCAGCGCCATCGTGCCGCCGGCGCTGCTGGATGAAGTGACCGCGCTGGTCGAATGGCCGGTGCCGCTGGTGTGCTCGTTCGAGGAGCGCTTCCTGGAAGTGCCACAGGAAGCCCTGATCACCACCATGCAGGACAACCAGAAGTACTTCTGCCTGCTCGACAGCGAAGGCAAGTTGCTGCCGCGCTTCATCACTGTCGCCAACGTCGAGAGCCGCGATCCGAAGCAGATCGTCGAGGGTAACGAGAAGGTCGTGCGTCCGCGCCTGACCGACGCCGAGTTCTTCTTCAAGCAAGACAAGAAGCAGCCTCTGGAAACCTTCAACGAACGCCTGAAGAACGTGGTGTTCCAGGCCCAGCTGGGTACGGTGTTCGACAAGGCCGAGCGTGTCTCCAGGCTGGCCGCCTACATTGCCCCGTTCATCGGCGGCAGTGCAGCCAACGCCGGCCGCGCCGGCCTGCTGTCCAAATGCGACCTGGCCACCGAAATGGTCGGCGAATTCCCTGAAATGCAGGGCATCGCTGGCTACTACTACGCCGTCAACGATGGCGAGCCACAAGACGTCGCCCTGGCACTGAACGAGCAGTACATGCCGCGCGGTGCTGGCGCTGAGTTGCCGGAAACCCTCACCGGCGCCGCCGTGGCCATCGCCGACAAGCTCGACACCCTGGTCGGCATCTTCGGCATCGGCATGCTGCCGACCGGCAGCAAGGACCCCTACGCACTGCGCCGCGCCGCCCTCGGCGTGCTGCGCATCCTGATCGAGAAGCAGCTGGACCTGGACCTGACCGCTGCGGTCGAGTTCGCGGTCAAGCAGTACGGCGCCAAGGTCAAGGCTGCAGGCCTGGCTGACCAGGTGCTGGAGTTCATCTTCGATCGCCTGCGTGCACGCTATGAAGACGAAGGCGTCGACGTGGCCACCTACCTGTCGGTACGTGCCCTGAAGCCGGCTTCGGCCCTGGACTTCGATCAGCGCGTGCAGGCCGTGCAGGCCTTCCGCAAGCTGCCGGAAGCCGAGGCCCTGGCGGCGGTGAACAAGCGTGTTTCGAACCTGCTGAGCAAGGCCGAAGGCGCCATCGCCGACCAGGTCGAGCCGAAGTACTTCGACAATGCCAACGAGTTCTCCCTGTACTCGGCGATCCAGCAGGCCGACCAGGCCGTGCAGCCAATGGCTGCCGCACGCCAGTACAGCGAATCGCTGGCACGCCTGGCAGCCCTGCGCGATCCGGTCGACGCTTTCTTCGAGGCAGTCATGGTGAACGCCGAAGACGCCAAGGTACGCGCCAACCGTTATGCCCTGCTCAGCCGCCTGCGCGGTCTGTTCCTGGGCGTGGCCGACATCTCGCTGCTGGGGTAAGCCTTGAAACTGCTGATTCTCGATCGAGACGGAGTGATCAATCACGACTCCGACGCCTACATCAAGTCGCTGGAAGAGTGGATCCCCATTCCCGGCTCGATCGAGGCCATTGCGCAGTTGAGCAAGGCGGGCTGGACGGTGGCCGTGGCCACCAACCAGTCCGGCATTGCCCGCGGCTACTACCCGCTGTCCACGCTCGAAGCCATGCACGCGCGTCTGCGCGATCTGGTCGCCGAGCAGGGTGGCGAGGTCGGGCATATCGTCTATTGCCCGCATGGGCCGGACGAAGGCTGCGAGTGCCGCAAGCCCAAGCCCGGCATGCTGCGGGCAATCGCCGAGTATTACCAAGTCGACCTGCGCGGTGTATGGTTCGTCGGCGACAGCACAGGTGACCTGGAGGCCGCCCTGGCCGTCGGAGCACAACCCGTGCTGGTGAAAACCGGCAAAGGGGAGAAGACCCTGAAAAAGGGCATCCCTGAAAACACTTTGATTTTCGACGATCTGGCAGCCATCGCCAGAGAACTTATTTAAAGAGTGCGCCTGTTCGGCGCACTTCCTCAGGCGGGCGCGCCCCGCAACGGTACATGCCACTATGTCGATCCTGCAGGCGATCAGAATCTTTCTTTTTTACCTGCTGTTGGGCACCAGTTCGCTGCTGTGGTGCTCACTGAGCTTCTTTGTCGCGCCTTTCCTGCCATTTCCCAAGCGCTACAAATTCATCAACGTGTACTGGTGCCGCTGCGCGGTGTTCCTGAGCCGCACCATCCTGGGCATCGACTACAAGATCACCGGTGCCGAGAACGTACCCAAAGAGCCCTGCGTGATCCTGTCCAACCACCAGAGCACCTGGGAGACTTTCTTCCTCTCGGCGTACTTCTCGCCACTGAGCCAGGTGCTCAAGCGTGAGCTGTTGTACGTGCCGTTCTTCGGCTGGGCAATGGCGATGCTTCGGCCGATTGCCATCGACCGCAACAACCCCAAGGAAGCCCTGCGCCACGTGGCGAGCAAGGGCGACGAATTGCTCAAGCAGGGCGTCTGGGTGCTGATTTTTCCCGAGGGTACCCGCGTGCCCTATGGTCAGGTCGGCAAGTTCTCCCGCGGCGGTACCGCCCTGGCGGTGAACGCCGGCCTGCCGGTGCTGCCGATCGCCCACAACGCTGGCAAGTTCTGGCCAAAGGCTGGCTGGGGCAAGCGTTCGGGCACCATTGAGGTGGTGATTGGCGAGGCAATGTATGCCAACGGCACCGGGCCACGTGCCATCGCCGAACTCAACGATCGCGCTCAGGCGTGGAACGAAGCGACGCAGCGGACCATGGGGTCGTTGCCACCAGCAGAAGAAAACGTCACCGAGCCAATCGCCTGACGATCTGTGGATAACGTGTTAGCAATTTTTGGATTAATGCTTTCGAATCGTAGATAAGCTATTGAATTAGCTATTTATTTCTCTGTATGACGTTTTTTTGAAAATCGTGCATAAGTTTTTTCGAGGCATAAAAAAACCGGCTTTTACGCCGGTTTTTTCATGCCTGGGCAACGGAGGTGTCTGCGTCGCGGGTCAACCCGCTGCTACACCTTGTCGATGTCCACATCCTTGGTCTCTTTAAGGCAGAAGATCCCCACCACCAGGCTGATGCCGGTGATCAATACCGGGTACCACAGCCCATAGAAGATATCTCCGGTGTACACCACCAGCGCGAACGACACCGTCGGCAGGAAGCCACCGAACCAGCCATTGCCGATGTGATAGGGCAGCGACATCGAGGTGTAGCGGATGCGTGTGGGGAACAGCTCGACCATTACCGCTGCCAGTGGTCCGTAGGTCATGGTCGCGATCAGGATCATCGCCACGATCAGCACCACCACCATCACCTGGTTCACATGGGCAGGGTCGGCCTTGGCTGGATAGCCCGCCTGCTCGATAGCCGTACGCATCGCGACTTCATCGAAGCCGTTGATGGTCTTGTCGCCAATGCTCACCGAAACATCGCTGCCCGTTGCGGCAACCGAGCTGTAGGGCAGGCCCTGCTTGACCAGGAACGTCTTGACCTTGTCGCAGGGGCTGTCGAAGCGTGCCTTGCCCACCGGGTCGAACTGGAAGGTGCAGCCTTGCGGGTCGGCACTGACCACTATCGGCGACTGCCGGCTGGCGGCGTCGATCTGCGGATTGGCATAGTGGCTGAGCGCCTTGAACATCGGGAAGTAGCACACGGTCGCCAGCAGCAGGCCGATCATCAGGATCGGCTTGCGTCCCACACGGTCCGACAGCCAACCAAAGAACACGAAGAACGGTGCACCGATCACCACGCTGATGATCAGCAGGGTATTGGCCTGGGCCGGGTCCATCTTGAGCATCTGGGTCATGAAGAACAGCACGTAGAACTGTGCGGTGTAGAAGGTCACGGCCTGGCCGGCGTTGATGCTGAACAGGGCGGTGAGCACCACCTTGAGGTTGGGCCAGGAGGTGAACGACTCGCGGATCGGCGATTTGCTGATCTTGCCCTGGGCCTTCATTTTCACAAAGGCTGGCGACTCGTGCATGCTCATGCGAATCCAGGTGGAGATACCCAGCAGCACGATCGACAGCAGGAACGGCAGGCGCCAGCCCCAGGTCTCGAACTGGTCGCCACTGATGTAACGGCTGCCCAGCACAACAATCAGTGACAGCAGCAAGCCGAGGGTGGCAGTGGACTGAATGAAGCCGGTGTGGAACCCGCGCTTGCCAGGCGGGGCATGCTCGGCCACGTAAGTGGCCGCACCGCCGTATTCGCCGCCCAGGGCCAGGCCCTGGAGCATGCGCAGGATCACCAGGATGATCGGTGCGGCGATGCCGATGCTGGCGTAGGTAGGCAACAGGCCGACCGCGAAGGTCGACAGGCCCATCAGCACGATGGTCACCAGGAAGGTGTACTTGCGCCCGATCATGTCGCCCAGGCGCCCGAACACCAAGGCACCGAAAGGCCGCACGAGGAAGCCTGCGGCAAAGGCCATCAAGGCAAAGATGAAAGCGGTGGTGTCGTTGACCCCGGCAAAGAACTGCTTGCTGATCACCGCCGCCAGCGCGCCATAGAGAAAGAAGTCATACCACTCGAACACCGTCCCGAGGGATGACGCGAAAATGATCTTGCGTTCCTCACGCCGGCTGCCGCTGGTGGCTGCCGCGCCCTGCTCTTGGATGTAATCCGACATCGTTGCTGTCCTCGGCCCGCAGGCCACAGTGATTATTTTTCTTGTTCCACTGTCGGCAGCCATCGACCGCAAGCTGCCGGTGTTGCACGCACCCGGTCAGGGCGTCGGTATCGCGCTGGTGTCGCTGAGGTTGCTGTGGCTTGGGGCCCCCTTGAGAATCAGTTGTGCCGCCTTCTCGGCGATCATCAATGTGGGTGAACAGGTATTGCCGGAGACGATCTGCGGCATGATCGAGGCATCGGCGATTCGCAGGCCAGGTATGCCATGGACGCGCAGCTGGTTATCCACAACGTCCAGCGGCCCATTGCCCATGCGGCAGGTGCCGACCGGGTGGAAGATGGTGGTGCCGATCTTGCCGGCGGCCTCGTGCAGTTGTTGCTCGGTCTGCAACGAAGGGCCCGGCAGGTATTCCTTGGGATCGAACGCGGCCAGGGCAGGGGCCTGGACGATGCGCCGGGTGATACGAATCGCATCGGCGGCGACCTGCAGGTCCTGTGGGTCGCTGAGGTAGTTGGGGTCGATCAGCGGCGCTGCATTCATGTCTGCCGAGCGGATGTCGATACGCCCGCGGCTGGCTGGGCGCAGGTTGCACACCGAAGCCGTGAAGGCAGGGAAGCGGTGCAACGGCTCGCCGAAACGCTCGAGCGACAACGGCTGCACGTGATACTGCAGGTTGGCGGTGGCCTGCTCCGGGCTCGATCGCACGAATGCGCCCAACTGGCTCGGCGCCATGGCCAGCGGCCCGCTGCGGTCGTAGAGATAGCGCAGGCCCATACCCAGCTTGCCCCACAGGCTGTTGGCCATCTGGTTGAGCGTGCGGGTGTTCTGGATCTGGTAAATCAGGCGCAATTGCAGGTGGTCCTGCAAGTTTCCGCCCACGCCTGGCAATTCGTGACGCACCGTTATCCCCAGGTCTTCGAGCAGCTTGCGCGGGCCGATGCCCGAACGCTGCAGGATGCCAGGCGAACCGACGGAGCCTGCGCACAGGACAATCTCGCGCCGGGCACGAAACTCATGCCAGGCCCCTTGCCAGCGTGCCTTCACAGCAGTGGCGCGGGCGTTGTCGAGCACGACCTGGTCAACCTGAACATCGGTGAGCACAGTGAGGTTCGGGCGAGACTGGATAGGCCGCAAAAAAGCCTTCGAGGCATTCCAGCGCACACCACTGCGCTGGTTGACCTGAAAGTATCCACAGCCTTGGTTGTCGCCGGTATTGAAGTCACCGACCTTGCCGATACCGCTCTGTTCGGCAGCATCGCGGAAGGCGTCGAGGATCGGCCAGCTGTAGCGCTGCTGCTCGACCCGCCATTCGCCGTCGGCGCCATGGCTCTCGCTGGCGCCAGCGAAGTGGCTTTCACTGGCCTTGAACAACGGCAGTACATCATTCCAGCTCCAGCCGTCGTTGCCTTGCTCGGCCCAGCGGTCATAGTCCGCAGCCTGGCCACGCATGTAGATCATGCCGTTGATGGAGGAACAACCGCCCAGCACCTTCCCTCGCGGATAGCCGAGGCTGCGACCATCCAGCCCAGGCTGGGCTTCGGTCTTGAAGCACCAGTCGGTGCGGGGATTGCCGATGCAGTAGAGGTAACCGACGGGTACGTGAATCCACGGGTAGTTGTCGCGCCCGCCCGCCTCGAGCAGCAGGACGCGGCAGGCAGGGTCTGCGGACAATCGATTGGCCAGCAGGCATCCGGCGGGACCGGCCCCTACGACCACGTAGTCGAAGACAGAATCGGCAGATGGCATGTGCAACCTCGCGCCTGATTATTATTCTTGTCCCTACCCATCTTATTGATTAATTTCGCGGTGGAAACACGAGATTTTGCGCAGCCGTTGTGCGTTTTTTCACAACGGTAAGTCTTTATCCGCCGCCTGTGGGAGCGGGCTTGCCCGCGAACAGGCCGCCAAGAACAACCGAAAGGATCAGCATGTTCGATTGGAACGATCTGCGGTTTTTCCTCGAGTTGCAGCGCAGCGGCCGCCTGCTCACAGCGGCCAAGCGCCTCAATACCACCCACAGCACCGTTGCCCGCCATATCGAGAACATCGAGAAAAACCTGGGCACCGCGCTGTTCGTCCAGCATGCCCAAGGGTACGAGCTCACACCCTCGGGCCAGGCACTGCTCAAGCATGCCGAGGCCATGGAAAACGTCGCCCTGCTGGCGCAGGAGGAAATCACCCAGGCCATCACGCCACTGGGCAAGATACGCCTGGGCGTTACCGAAGGCATCGGCATCATGTTCTTCACCCCGCGCCTGGGGGCCCTGTTCGAGCGCTATCCGGGGCTTGAAGTCGAACTGGTGGCGGTGCCGCGCTTCGTCAGCATTCTCAACCGCGAAGCCGAAATCAGCATTCACCTGGAACGCCCCAATGCCGACCTGCTGATCACCCGCAAGCTCACCGACTACCGCCTGGCCCTCTACGCCAGCCAGGACTATCTCGACCAGGCACCGCCGCTGCGCAACCGCGATGACCTGGCCCGGCACAATTGGATCGGTTACGTGGACGACCTGATCTTCAGCCAGGAACTGTTGTTCCTCAACAGCTTCTGCCGCGCGCCGAACGTGATATTCCGCAGCACCAGCGTGATCGCCCAGCAGCAGGCCGCGCGCGCCGGCCTGGGCATCGCCGTGTTGCCCAACTACATGGGTCGCCACGACCCAGGCCTGGTGCGCGTGCTGCCTAGCGAGACCATCCAGCGCAGCTACTGGATCTGCACACGTCGCGAGTTGCACAAGTCGGTACGCCTGCGGGTGGTCTGGGACTACCTGCTCAAGCTCTGTGCCGAACAGCAGCACGAGTTGCTAGCCGAGTAGCGCCTTGGCCGCCAGCGAGAGCGCGGCCCCGATCCCCACCACCACGAACAGTTGCTGCAGACGCGGCCCTGCCAGCTTGCCGGCCAGCGGGCGAGTTGCCAGCAACCCGAGCACCGCGCCGAAGGCGAACGGCGCACCAACCTGCCAGTGCATCACCCCGCCCAGGCTCGCACTCACCACACTGCCGGTGGACACCAACGCGATCACCGCCAGCGAAGTGGCAACGATGCTTTTCATGTCCAGGTTGGTATAGCGGTTCAAGGCCGGGATGATGACGAATCCGCCACCGACGCCCAGTAGGCCGGACAGCAGCCCGGACAACATGCCGGTGAACGCCAGGGCGCGGGCACAGGGGAGGGTCCAGCGCAGGCGCCCCTGCAAGGGGTTGAGCACGCAAGGCATGATCTGTCGCTCACCGCATGGCGATTCGCCGCGCAGCTCACGCGCCGCCTTGCGCCAGATGCGCAGGCAGGCATACACCAGCACGCAGGCGAAGACCAACGCCAGCGGTGTATTCGGTAAACGGTGCGCCAGCATCAGGCCGAAAGGCGCACAGACGATACCGATTGCCGCAATGAACAACGCTGCGCGATAACGCACCAGCCCTTGCCGCAGGCCCAACCCGGCGCCCACGGCAGCCGCCAGGCCGACCGCCAGCAAACCGATCGGCGCCGCCTCGACCATCGACAGCCCCAGGCCGAATACCAGAAGCGGCACCGCCAGGATCCCACCTCCAGCCCCGGTCAGCGCCAGCACCGCACCAATGATCGCGCCCAACCCGGCGCCGAGAAACTGATGCTCGATCACTTCGACGTCTCAGCGGCTAACGGCTGAGGCCGGGCCAACCATTCCCGGCCCTTGAGCATCGCCTGCCAGTAAAGCGGCGGCAGCACCCGTGCCTTGAGCAGCCAGGCCAACCGTGTAGGCTTGCGTCCATCGAGCAACCAACGTGGAAAACTCGGTGCCAGCTTGCCGCCATAGGTGAACTCGGCCAGCACGATCTTGCCGAGTTCCACGGTCAACGGGCAGGAGCCATAGCCGTCGTAGGCGACCGGTGTCGGCAAGCGCCCAAGCGCCACCAGTACATTATTGGCCACCACCGGTGCCTGCTTGCGTGCTGCCGCTGCGGTCTTGGCATTGCTGGTGTTGATCACGTCACCCAGGGCATGAATGTTGGCGAACTGGCGGTGACGCAAGCTGTGCGGATCGACATCCACCCATCCGGAAGCATCAGCCAATGGGCTTTGCCGGATGAAATCCGGAGCGACCTGAGGGGGCACCACGTGCAGCATGTCGAACGCTTCGGTACACGTTTCGCTGCCGCCGTCGGCGAGGGTTCGCACGAAGGTCGCCTGTTGATTCGGGCCATCGACCGCCACCAGGCGCTGGCCGTAGTTGAGGTCGACACCGTACTTGTCGATGTAGCTCATCAGTGCTGGCACGTAGTCGGCAACACCAAACAGCACAGCCCCGGCGTTGAAGAACGCGGGCTTGATGGCGCCCAGCCGGCCCGCGCGCAGCCAGTGATCACAGGACAGGTACAAGGCCTTCTGTGGGGCACCGGCACACTTGATCGGCATCGGCGGTTGGCTGAACAGCGCGCGGCCCTGCTTGAGCGTCTGCACCAGCTCCCAGGTGTAGGGGGCCAGGTCGTAGCGGTAGTTGGAGGTCACACCGTTGCGCCCGAGGGTCTCCTCCAGGCCGTCGATGGCCGCCCAGTCGAGTTTGAGGCCAGGGCAGACCACCAATTGTTCGTAACTGACGGCTCGCCCATCCTCCAGTATGACCGTTTGCGCCTGTGGATCGAAGCCCACCACGCGTGCCTTTATCCACTGCACACCCCGTGGCAGGGTTGCCGCCGTGGTTCGAGCGGTGGACGACGCAGCGAACACACCGGCCCCCACCATGGTCCAGCCAGGCTGGTAGTAATGAACCTCTGATGGATCGATCAGGACGATGTCCAGCGACGGATCGCGTTTGATCAGGCTCGACGCTGTTGCGATACCGGCGGCTCCGGCGCCCACGATCAACACCTTGTGGTGTTCGGTACCGGGCGCAACGGCAGGGGACAGCAAGGCAGACATGGTATTTCCTTTGAATATTGGTCAGAGAGCCGAATGGCTCAGAACAGGTTCAGCGGGATCTTCAGGTAGCGCACGCCGTTGTCTTCCGGCTCGGGCAATTGGCCGCTGCGCATGTTGACCTGCACCGACGGCAGGATCAGCACCGGCATGTCGAGAGTCTTGTCTCGGGCTTCGCGCATCTCGACAAAGCTGTCTTCACTGATGCCCTGGTGAATGTGGATGTTGCCGGCGCGCTGCTCGGCAACCGTGGTCACGTAACGCAGCTCGCGGCCGCCAGGCAGGTAGTCGTGGCACATGAACAAGCGGGTCTGGTCAGGGAAAGCCAGCAAGCGACGAATCGAGCGATACAGCGTGCGAGCGCTGGCGCCGGGGAAATCGCAACGGGCAGTGCCGTAGTCAGGCATGAACAGCGTGTCGCCGACAAACACGGCCGTCTCGCCCGCATCTTCGATCATGTAGCTCATGCACGCGGGGGTATGCCCCGGCGTGTGCAGGGCGCGGGCATGCAGGTTGCCGATGCGAAACCCTTCCTCATCCTCGAACAACACGTCGAACTGGCTACCGTCGCGGGCAAAACCAGGCTCGGCGTTGAACAGCGAACCGAAGGTTTTCTGCACCTGGGTGATGTGGGCGCCAATGGCAATCTGGCCGCCCAGTCGTTGCTTGAGGTAGGCCGCTGCCGAGAGGTGGTCCGCATGTACGTGGGTTTCAAGAATCCACTGCACCTTGGCGCCCAATGCCTCGACCTGTGCGATCAACCGGTCGGCAGATGCGTGGCTGGTACGACCTGACTTCGGATCGTAATCCAGCACGCTGTCGATCAATGCGCAGTGCCGTGTTTCACGGTCCATGAGCAGGTAGCTGATGGTCGAAGTCGCCGGGTCGAACAGGGCTTCCACATGAAGGTTGTTGCCAATGATCATCAGAGTCTCCAAAACGCTGCCGCAGCTTGAACAGAGGCATCGGCAGGAACAGACGCTTTATCAAGATGCATGCCAGGCCATTTCTGGCAGATAAGTCCCGCATTTGCGGGCGTTGTACCAACACAATAGTTAAAGACTGCCAGGAAGACTGGCAGCCATCTGACAGCTGCTGGCAGTGATTGGCAGTCCTTGTTAACCTCGCCGGGTAGTTTTTGCCGGTGCCCCCATGTCCGAGCTTTCCGCTGCAAACCATCCTGCCATCCTCGCGCTGGTGTCCTACCTCGAACACGATGTGCTGCCCGCCATCGTGCTCGATACCGACTACAACATTCTTGCCGCCAACGCGGCGTATCGACGCCAGTTCGCCACACAGGATCGCGCCCCCCTGGGGGAGAAGTGCCACAGGGTTTCGCACCATTACGCCGTGCCCTGCGATCAGGCGGGGGAGCATTGTCCGCTGCGCAAGGCATGGGACAGCAAGGTTCCGGAGCGCGTGCTGCACATTCATCACACCCCGCGCGGGCCGGAGCATGTAGACGTCGAACTGCGCCCGATCCTCGACGAGCAGGGCAGGGTGGTGGCATTCGTCGAACGGCTGACCAGCATCACCCTGGCCTCCGCACAACCTCAGCAGCAGGGGCTGGTCGGGCAGTCTCCGGCTTTCAAGTCAGCACTCGCCAGCCTTCGACGGGCTGCTCCGGCTCAAATTCCGGTGCTGCTCCAAGGTGAGTCAGGAACGGGCAAGGAGCTGTTCGCCCGCGCCCTGCACCTGGGTAGCCCACGCGCCAACGGCCCGCTGGTGGTCGTCGATTGCACCGGTCTCACCGAGTCGCTGTTCGAGAGTGAGCTGTTTGGTTACGAGAAAGGCGCGTTCACCGGCGCGACCCAACGCAAGGTCGGTCTGGCCGAGGCGGCGCATGGCGGCACCCTGTTCCTGGACGAGATCGGTGAAGTGCCGCTGGCCATGCAGGTCAAACTGCTGCGCTTGATCGAGACCGGTAGTTTTCGCCCGGTGGGCAGCCTGCGCACCGTACACTCGGATTTCCGCCTGGTGTCGGCGACACACAAGCCGCTCAAGGCAATGGTCGCGCAGGGCGCCTTCCGTGAAGACCTGTATTACCGCATCAGCGGATTTCCGATTCGTCTGCCGGCACTGCGTGAGCGTGTCGAAGACTTGCCGCTGCTGATTGAGAGTCTGTTGCAGCGCATCGCGGGCAACGGCGCACCTCGAATCAGCCATGACGCACTCGAGCGCCTCAACCTGCATCCGTTTCCGGGAAATATTCGTGAGCTGCGTAACATGCTGGAGCGGGCCTGGTTGTTCGCCGATGATGGTTTGATTCGCAGTGAGCATCTGCTCGAAGACACTGGGGCTGATTCACCGGCGAGACAGCAGTCACGCGAGTTGCATGAATTGAGAGCGCTGGCGCAAGCGCTGGACAGCTTTCAGGGGTCGCGACGCGAGCTGGCCAAACAGCTGGGGATGAGTGAGCGCACCTTGTACCGAAGGCTCAAGGACCTTGAAGCCTGACGCCATTCGAACAGTGTTTCACGTGGAACATTTGTGTTTCGCACCTCTGAAAACGAAAAAGCCAAGGCGACAGGCCTTGGCTTTTTCGTAGCTGAAGCGCGTAATCAGAAGTCCAGGTTGGACACCGACAACGCGTTGCTTTCGATGAAGTCACGACGAGGTTCCACCGCGTCCCCCATCAAGGTGTTGAACAGCTGGTCGGCTGCGATCGCATCCTCGATGGTGACCTTGAGCATGCGGCGCACGGTCGGGTCCATGGTGGTTTCCCACAGCTGATCCGGGTTCATCTCACCCAGCCCTTTGTATCGCTGGATGGTGTGGCGCTTGGTGGTTTCGTTCATCAGCCAGTCGAGGGCCTCTTTGAACTCGGTGACTGCCTTGCGACGCTCACCACGCTGAACATAGGCACCCTCGCCAAGCAAAGTCGCCAACTTGGCGCCCAGCACGACTACCGAACGATAGTCGTTGCTGCCGAAGAACTCGCGGTTGAAGGTCACGTAGCTGGCCAGGCCGTGGGAAGTAACTTCGACTTCCGGCAGCCAGATGTTGCGTTCCTTGTCTTCACGCAGGCTGGCCTGGTAGGTCAGACCGGACTTCTGGCTGTTGTTCAGGCGCTCCTGGAATTTGCCCAACCAGGCTTGCATGGTCGCGTGATCGGCCAACTGCGCCTGAGTGACTTCCGGCAGGTAGATGAAGTGCTCGGTCAGCTCTTCCGGGTACAGGCGCGACAGACGCTTGAGCGTCTTCATCACACCGCGGAACTCGTTGACCAGTGCCTCAAGTTGAACACCCGACACGGGTGGCGCCGATTCGTCCAGGTGCAGGCTGGCATCTTCCAGGGCCGACTGGGTCATGTATTCTTCCATGGCCTCGTCGTCCTTGATGTACTGCTCCTGCTTGCCTTTCTTCACCTTGTACAGCGGTGGCTGAGCAATGTAGATGTAACCGCGCTCGACCAGCTCCGGCAACTGACGGAAGAAGAAGGTCAACAGCAGGGTACGGATGTGGGAACCGTCAACGTCAGCATCGGTCATGATGATGATGTTGTGATAACGCAGCTTGTCGATGTTGTACTCTTCGCGGCCGATACCACAGCCGAGGGCGGTGATCAGCGTGCCGACTTCCTGGGACGAGATCATCTTGTCGAAGCGAGCCTTCTCGACGTTGAGGATCTTACCCTTCAGCGGCAGGATTGCCTGGGTACGACGATTACGACCTTGCTTGGCCGAACCACCTGCGGAGTCACCCTCCACCAGGTACAGTTCGGACAGGGCAGGGTCCTTTTCCTGGCAGTCGGCAAGCTTGCCCGGCAGACCAGCGATATCCAGCGCACCTTTGCGGCGGGTCATTTCTCGCGCCTTGCGCGCTGCTTCACGGGCACGCGCCGCGTCGATCATCTTGCCAACGACCGCCTTGGCTTCGTTGGGGTTTTCCAACAGGAAGTCGGCGAAGTACTTGTTCATCTCCTGTTCCACGGCGGTTTTCACCTCCGAGGAAACCAGCTTGTCCTTGGTCTGCGAGCTGAACTTTGGATCCGGCACCTTCACCGAGATGATCGCGGTCAGGCCTTCACGGGCATCGTCACCTGTGGTCGCGACCTTGTTCTTCTTGGCCAGGCCTTCCTGCTCGATGTAGCTGTTCAGGCTGCGGGTCAGCGAGGAACGGAAGCCCACCAAGTGAGTACCGCCGTCGCGCTGCGGAATGTTGTTGGTGAAGCACAGCAGATTCTCGTTGAAGCTGTCGTTCCATTGCAGGGCAACTTCGACACCCACGCCATCATCACGTTGGACGTTGAAGTGGAAGACCTGGGAGTTCACCGGGGTCTTGTTGGTGTTCAGGTATTCAACGAAAGCGCGCAGGCCACCTTCGTATTTGAAGAACTCTTCCTTGCCGGAGCGCTCGTCCTTCAGCAGGATACCGACGCCCGAGTTGAGGAACGACAGCTCACGAATTCGCTTGGCCAGGATGTCCCAGCTGAAGTGAATATTCTTGAAGGTCTCCGCCGAAGGCTTGAAGTGGATGTGGGTACCGGTGGTTTCGCTTTCGCCGACTACTGCCATCGGAGCTTGCGGCACACCGTGGACGTAGGTCTGTTCCCAGATCTTTCCACTACGGCGAACGGTCAGGACCAGCTTCTCGGAGAGGGCGTTTACCACCGAGACACCTACACCGTGCAGACCGCCGGAAACCTTGTAGGAGTTGTCATCGAACTTACCGCCGGCGTGCAGTACGGTCATGATGACCTCGGCGGCGGAAACGCCTTCCTCTTTATGCACGTCGACGGGAATGCCACGACCGTTGTCGCGAACACTGATGGATTCGTCCGGATGGATGATGACCGTAATGTCATCGCAATGACCGGCGAGCGCTTCGTCGATCGAGTTGTCGACCACTTCGAAGACCATGTGGTGCAGGCCGCTACCATCATCGGTGTCGCCAATGTACATGCCGGGACGCTTGCGCACGGCATCCAGCCCTTTCAGCACCTTGATGCTGGAGGAGTCGTACGTTTGATTTTCGCTCATGCCTTCACTCCCGATGGTCGTGGGTCTGGGTGATACGGCCTTGTTCCACGTGGAACAAAGCAACTGGCGTATCCGTCTGCCAGCCTTCCCTCAGTAATTCGTGATCTACACAGGTGATAAAAACCTGGCAGTGTAATTCTTCAAGCAAGCGACACAGCGCGCGGCGATGCTGATCGTCCAATTCGGACGGCAAGTCATCCACCAGATAAATACACTGACCGCGACGAACTTGGCTGACGAGGTGCCCTTGGGCAATCCGCAGGGCACAAACGACCAACTTTTGCTGACCACGAGACAGGATATCGGCCGCGTTGTTAGCGCCCAATCTCAGGCGTAGGTCAGCACGCTGCGGACCGGCCTGGGTATGGCCCATCTGCTGATCGCGAAGGAGAGAGGTTGCGAGGACTTCACTGAGGTCCCGATCCTTGTCCCAGCCCCGATAGTAGCTAAGGGTCAATCCGTCCAGCTCGACCAGTTCGCTCAGGGTCCGCTCGAAGACAGGCTTCAAGGCCTTGATATAGTTGCGACGGTATTCATCTATTTCCGCGCTGGCGAGACACAGTTCCCGGTCCCAGGCGGCTTGCGAAGCAGCGTCAAGTGTACCATGTCGCAGCCATGAGTTCCGCTGCCGCAGGGCCTTCTGCAAGCGCTGCCAGGTCGCCATGAATCGAGGTTCCACGTGGAACACTCCCCAATCCAGGAACTGACGGCGCACCTTGGGAGCGCCTTCGAGCAGGCGGAAGCTGTCCGGGTTGATCAACTGCAGCGGCAGCATTTCAGCCAGTTGTGCGGCACTGCGCGCATTCTGGCCGTCGATGCGAATAGTGAAGTCCCCTTGTCGCTCGCGCGAAACGCCAAGATTGCTCGTCGCACCATCGGTGATTTCAACCTTGCCGAACACAGTACAGGTCGGCTGTTCGTACTGGATGACAGGGTTCAATCGGGTACTACGAAATGAGCGTGCCAGCCCCAAAAGGTGCACGGCCTCGAGCACACTGGTCTTGCCGCTGCCATTGGCGCCGTAGAGGATGTTGATGCGAGGAGAGGGGGAGAGGGTCACCGGGTGCAGATTGCGCACCGCGGTGACCGAAAGACGTCGAAGGGACATTTGGCCTGCTACAGGTTACAGACGCATCGGCATGACAACGTAGGACGAGTCGTCATTACCGGCTTCCTGCAGAAGGGCGCTGCTGTTGGAGTCGGCGAGAATCAGACGAACCTGCTCAGTGGTCATGACTCCCAGGACGTCCAGCAGATAGCTGACGTTGAAGCCGATCTCCAGCGAACCACCTTCGTAGTCGACGCTGATCTCTTCTTCAGCTTCTTCCTGCTCGGGGTTGTTGGCCTGAATCTTCAGCTGGCCGGAGGCCAGTTGCAGGCGGATGCCGCGGTACTTCTCGTTGGACAGGATCGCAGTACGGCTGAAGGCTTCACGCAGCGCCTGGCGATCACCGATCACCAGCTTGTCACCGCCCTTGGGCAGTACACGCTCGTAATCCGGGAACTTGCCGTCCACCAGTTTCGAGGTAAAGGTGAACTCACCGGTGGTCGCACGAATGTGGTGCTGGCCCAGGACAATACTGACCATGCCCTCCGGATCGGTCAGCAGACGCGCCAGCTCCAGAATACCTTTGCGCGGCACGATGACCTGGTGACGCTCGGCCTGGCCGATGGGTGCCTGCATGGCGCACAGTGCCAGACGGTGACCGTCAGTGGCGACAGCGCGCAGGGTGTCGGTGGAAACTTCCAGCAGCATGCCGTTGAGGTAGTAGCGAACGTCCTGCTGGGCCATGGCGAAGCTGGTGCGCTCGATCAGGCGACGCAGTTTGCTCTGCTCCAGGTTGCAGGTGAGCGAACCCGGGCCTTCTTCCACGGTGGGGAAGTCGTTGGCCGGCAGGGTCGACAGGGTGAAACGGCTGCGGCCAGCCTTGACCAGCAGCTTCTGCTCATCGACCTTGATATCGATCAGCGCATCGCTGGGCAGGCTCTTGCAGATATCCATCAGCTTACGCGCCGGGACGGTGATCTCGCCGGGCTCAGCCGGCTCTTCCAGCTGCACGCGGCCAACCAGTTCGACTTCCAGGTCGGTACCGGTCAACGACAACTGCTGGCCTTGCACGACCAGCAGCACGTTGGACAGGACCGGCAAGGTCTGGCGGCGCTCGACGACGCCTGCGACCAGTTGCAGGGGTTTCAACAGGGCTTCGCGTTGAATGGTGAAATGCATGGTCTAGTCCCTTGCCTTCAAAGAGCTGCGCCGACACCCATCAGGTGGTCAGCGTGCGCAGCAGGTTCTTGTAGTCCTCGCGGATGTCCGCGTCGGATTCCTTCAATTCGTTGATCTTGCGGCATGCGTGCAGCACGGTGGTGTGGTCCCGACCGCCGAACATATCGCCGATCTCCGGCAGACTGTGGTTGGTCAGCTCCTTGGACAACGCCATGGCCACCTGCCGCGGGCGCGCGACAGAGCGCGAGCGGCGCTTGGACAACAGATCGGAGATCTTGATCTTGTAGTACTCGGCGACCGTGCGCTGGATGTTATCCACACTGACCAGCTTGTCTTGCAGTGCCAGCAGATCCTTGAGCGATTCGCGAATCAACTCGATGGTGATGTCTCGCCCCATGAAGTGCGAGTGAGCGATCACCCGCTTCAATGCGCCTTCCAGTTCGCGCACGTTGGAGCGGATGCGCTGGGCGATGAAGAACGCAGCATCGTGCGGCAGTTCGACCTTGGCCTGGTCGGCCTTCTTCATCAGGATCGCTACACGGGTTTCCAGTTCCGGTGGCTCGACAGCCACGGTCAGGCCCCAACCAAAGCGCGACTTCAGGCGCTCTTCCAGGCCTTCGATCTCTTTAGGGTAGCGGTCACTGGTGAGAATGACCTGCTGTCCACCCTCGAGCAGGGCATTGAAGGTGTGGAAGAACTCTTCCTGGGAACGCTCCTTGCGGGCGAAGAACTGGATATCGTCGATCAACAGCGCGTCCACCGAACGGTAGAAGCGCTTGAATTCGTTGATGGCGTTCAGCTGCAACGCCTTGACCATGTCGGCGACGAAACGCTCCGAGTGCAAGTAGACGACCTTGGCATTCGGGTTCTTCTTCAGCAGGTGGTTACCCACAGCATGCATCAAGTGCGTCTTACCCAAGCCCACGCCTCCATAAAGGAAGAGTGGGTTGTAGCCGTGCTTGGGGTTGTCGGCAACCTGCCAGGCCGCAGCGCGTGCCAGCTGGTTGGACTTACCCTCCACGAAGGTCTCGAAGGTGAAGGTTCGGTTCAGGTAGCTGGTGTGCTTGAGCGCCCCTTCGACCTGAACTGTCCGTTGCTCGGTGCGCGCGGTCGCGGCAGGCGCAGGCGTCGAATCGCCCATCCCGTCGAAACCATCCTGGGAGGCTGCAGATTCCTCCACCTCACTGACCAACGCAGGTTCGGGCGCCGTGACCGGTGCGCTGGCAACCGCCGGTGGCTGGACGGCCGGCTTGGCCTGGCTCTGGGCCAGCGATGCAGCGACCGCAGCACTGACCGGCGCGTTAGGTGCCGCCCGTGGTGCGGAGCTACGGCGACTGCCTATTAATAAGGAGAGGGCAGGTGCAAGGCCGTTGCCTTGTTCACCCAGCAGTTCGAGCAGGCGGCCGAGGTACTTTTCATTGACCCAATCGAGAACGAAACGGTTAGGCGCATAGACGCGCAACTCGTCGCCTTCGGCTTCGACCTGTAGCGGACGGATCCAGGTGTTGAATTGCTGGGCAGGCAGTTCGTCGCGCAGAAGCTCCACGCACTGCTGCCAAAGTTCCACTGACACGGATATCCCCTGAGTTGAAAGCCGGATGAGGCAAAAACAAACCGCCATTGTACCGGGCGAGCAGTCACTTATCCACATGTCGTGGCGTGTTGAGCTGTGCCAAATCAGTCATTTAGCGGCAAAAACGACCCTGCAAGCCGAAAATAAGCCCTGTGGATAACGGCACATGAGGCCTATGCACAACCCAGGGCTCAACCCTGTGGATAATTCATCTGTGGATAAACACCACTTCCATCCACAGCTTTTCCGCGGTTCCGGCACAGCCAAAGCACCTATTACCGACATACTTATGATTCTCTGTACAGTCGATTGCTTGTGGCCTGCAGTAGGTTATCCACAGATACTTATCCACTTAAGATCTATAAATTCTTCAGAAAAGCTTTCTATATGTCTCTCTTTTTTTTCATGTTGAGCATCTGTTCGGTGTGAATCAACTGCTCTCTCGACCAGCCAGAAGGAAAGGCCGCCTACAAGGAATGCTGGTTGGAAATTGACCTATCGCCTTGCTTTCTCTAGAATCGCCGGTCTCTTAAAAAGGGGGCCATCCCGGCCCGTTGTCGACAACCCAGGTAACACGCCATGAAACGTACTTTCCAACCAAGCACCATCAAGCGCGCGCGCACCCACGGTTTCCGTGCCCGTATGGCCACCAAGAACGGCCGCGCTGTTCTGTCGCGTCGTCGTGCCAAAGGCCGTAAGCGTCTGGCAATTTGATTTTTCGGCACAGGTGGTGAGTCAGGACTTCAGTCGGGATAAGCGACTGCTTACACCCCGGCATTTCAAAGCAGTCTTCGACTCCCCAACCGGCAAGGTTCCAGGGAAAAGCCTGCTCATCCTTGCCCGCGAGAACGGCCTCGATCATCCACGCCTCGGCCTGGTGATCGGCAAGAAGAGCGTCAAGCTCGCCGTTCAACGCAACCGCCTCAAACGCCTGATGCGCGACTCTTTCCGTCTGAACCAGCAAAGTCTGGCTGGACTGGATATCGTGATCGTCGCGCGCAAGGGGTTGGGTGAGATAGAAAACCCAGAATTGCACCAACACTTTGGCAAACTCTGGAAGCGCCTGGCCCGCAGTAGGCCCTCTCCAGCGGTACTTGCCGATTCCGCACGGGTAGACAGTCACGATGCGTAAACTGGCCCTCGTTCCGATCCAGTTCTACCGTTACGCCATCAGTCCTCTGATGGCCAGTCACTGTCGTTTCTACCCCAGCTGCTCCTGTTACGCGTACGAAGCCATAGAAAACCATGGCCTCTTGCGTGGCGGGTGGCTTGCCGTTCGTCGCCTGGGTCGTTGTCATCCGTGGAATGATGGCGGTTTCGATCCCGTCCCGCCTGCTCCTTCCTCCCGAACTTCTTCGATAGCCGAGTAATCATGGATATTAAACGCACGATCCTGATCGTCGCCCTGGCAATCGTGTCCTACGTTCTGGTCCTCAAGTGGAACCAGGACTATGGTCAGGCAGCCCTGCCGACTCAGCATACTGCTGCCAGCAACGCTGCACCGGCACTGCCGGACACCGTGCCGGCAAGCAATAACGGCGCCAGCGCCGATGTGCCGAGCGCCAATGCCGAAGCCAGCCCCGCTGAAATCGCGCCAGTCGCGCTCAGCAAGGACCTGATCCGGGTCAAGACCGATGTCCTGGACCTGGCTATCGACCCGGTCGGCGGTGACATCGTCCAGCTGACCCTGCCCAAGTACCCACGCCGTCAGGATCATCCGGACATCGCCTTCCAGTTGTTCGACAACGGTGGCGAGCGTGTCTATCTCGCACAAAGCGGCCTGACCGGCGCGAATGGCCCGGATGCCCGTTCGAGCGGTCGTCCGCTGTACGCTGCCGAGCAGAAGAGCTTCCAGCTGACCGACGGTCAGGACCAACTGGTGGTCGACCTCAAGTTCAGCGAAAACGGCGTCAACTACATCAAGCGCTTCAGCTTCAAGCGCGGTGAGTACGACCTGACCGTCAGCTACCTGATCGACAACCAGAGCGGCGCGGCCTGGACCGGCAACATGTTTGCCCAGCTCAAGCGTGACGCAAGCTCCGATCCTTCCTCGAGCACCGCGACCGGTACCGCGACTTACTTGGGCGCCGCCCTGTGGACAAGTGCGGAGCCGTACAAGAAGGTGTCGATGAAGGACATCGACAAAGGAAGTTTGAAAGAAAATGTGTCTGGCGGCTGGGTAGCATGGCTGCAGCACTACTTCGTGACCGCGTGGATTCCGGCCAAGTCGGACAACAATGTGGTACAGACCCGCAAGGACAGCCAGGGCAACTACATCATCGGCTACACCGGCCCCGCGCTGAACGTGCCTGCCGGCGGCAAGGTCGAGACCAGCGCCATGTTGTATGCCGGTCCGAAGATCCAGTCCAAGCTCAAGGAGTTGTCCCCAGGCCTGGAACTGACCGTCGACTATGGCTTCCTGTGGTTCATTGCCCAGCCGATCTTCTGGCTGCTGCAACATATCCACAGCCTGCTGGGTAACTGGGGCTGGTCGATCATCGTCCTGACCATGCTCATCAAGGGCCTGTTCTTCCCGCTGTCGGCTGCCAGCTACCGTTCGATGGCGCGCATGCGTGCCGTGGCGCCAAAACTGGCCCAGCTCAAGGAACGCTTCGGCGATGATCGCCAGAAGATGTCCCAGGCGATGATGGAGCTGTACAAGAAAGAGAAGATCAACCCGCTGGGTGGCTGCCTGCCGATCCTGGTGCAGATGCCAGTGTTCCTGGCCTTGTACTGGGTACTGCTGGAAAGCGTCGAGATGCGCCAGGCCCCTTGGATGCTGTGGATTACCGACCTGTCGATCAAGGATCCGTTCTTCATCCTGCCGATCATCATGGGCGCCACCATGTTCATCCAGCAGCGTCTGAACCCTACGCCACCGGATCCGATGCAGGCGAAGGTCATGAAAATGATGCCAATCATCTTCACCTTCTTCTTCCTGTGGTTCCCGGCTGGTCTGGTGCTGTACTGGGTTGTGAACAACTGCCTGTCGATCACTCAGCAGTGGTACATCACCCGTCGCATCGAAGCAGCAACCAAAAAAGCTGCTGCTTGACAGGCCGATCCATTAGCCTGTGAATAAAAACGCCCCCTCGTGGGGCGTTTTTGCTATCCGTCGTTTTGTCGTAGAGGCTTTCGAGCATGAATACCGTGCGTGAAACCATTGCCGCCATCGCCACCGCCCAGGGCCGTGGTGGCGTCGGTATCGTCCGTTTGTCCGGGCCATTGGCGAGCCAGGCCGGTCAGGCCATCACCGGCCGTACACTGACCCCGCGCCATGCCCACTACGGGCCCTTCCGCGGCGACGATGGCCTGGTCCTGGATGAAGGCATCGCGCTGTTCTTCCCTGGCCCCAACTCGTTCACCGGTGAAGACGTTCTGGAACTGCAGGGGCATGGAGGGCCGGTTGTGCTCGACATGCTGCTGCAGCGCTGTGTCGAATTGGGCTGCCGCCTTGCCCGTCCTGGCGAGTTCAGCGAGCGGGCGTTCCTCAACGACAAGCTCGACCTGGCCCAGGCTGAAGCGATCGCCGATCTGATCGAAGCCAGTTCCACCCAAGCCGCACGCAATGCCCTGCGTTCGCTGCAAGGTGCCTTCTCCAAGCGTGTCCATGCATTGACCGAGGCGTTGATCGCACTGCGGATCTATGTCGAGGCGGCTATCGATTTTCCCGAAGAAGAAATCGACTTCCTGGCCGACGGTCACGTGCTGAAGATGCTTGAAGCAGTCAGGAGCGAGTTATCCACAGTGCAGCGCGAGGCTGGTCAAGGCGCGCTGCTGCGCGATGGCATGACCGTCGTGATCGCCGGCCGTCCGAATGCCGGCAAGTCCAGCCTGCTCAACCAGTTGGCTGGTCGCGAAGCGGCAATCGTCACAGACATCGCCGGCACCACCCGGGACATTCTGCGCGAACATATCCACATCGATGGCATGCCGCTGCACGTGGTGGATACCGCAGGACTGCGCGATACCGACGATCACGTGGAAAAGATCGGTGTGGAGCGTGCCCTCAAGGCCATTGGCGAAGCTGACCGGGTGCTGCTGGTGGTGGATTCCACAGCGCCTGAGGCCAACGATCCGTTCGCACTGTGGCCCGAGTTCCTCGATCAACGGCCGGATCCGGCCAAGGTCACGCTGATTCGCAACAAGGCCGACCTGAGTGGCGAGCGTGCAAGCATCGAGCAGAGTAACGATGGCCACGTGACGATCACCCTCAGCGCAAAGGGCGATGCCACGGGGCTGGATCTGCTGCGTGACCACCTCAAAGCCTGCATGGGTTATGAACAGACTGCGGAAAGCAGCTTCAGCGCACGCAGGCGGCATCTGGATGCGCTGCGCCAGGCCAGTGCACACCTTGATCATGGTCATGCCCAACTGACACTCGCTGGCGCCGGTGAGTTGCTGGCAGAGGACCTGCGCCAGGCTCAGCAAGCCCTGGGAGAGATCACCGGTGCGTTCAGCTCGGATGACCTGCTCGGAAGGATCTTCTCGAGCTTCTGCATCGGTAAGTAACGCACAGCCCGGCAATACCAAGGCCGCTCCAGTGAGGAGCGGCTTTTTTTTGCCTGCCGGAAACCCGGAAGTGGGCTTCTCTTGATTCGATCACCCGCATGTAAATCTCATCCACAGGTCTAGAACGATCATCAGGAGCCCTGTGGAAAACTGGCCTTCAGGTCCGTTGATAACCAGGCTTTTTTTCTGAGGACAAACCCACCTGTGGGTAACACGAACTTTAATCCACAGGTTAAACGCTGTTATCCAGAGCCCTCAGCCTACCTTCGACACAGGGTTATGATTCTCTACAGGCATCATGAATACTGGCCTCAAATCACTTATCCACATGTGGATAGCCGCCTAAGAATAAACATAAAAACAAAGCTTTTATAAATTTTTCCTTTTTGATTTCTATTGCCGCCATTCATCCACAGATTGGTCAAAATTTGCTCAGACGGTTTCACTAGAGCGGGTGATGTCCCTATACTTGTCGGCTTACCTTCTCTATTCGCAAAAACAGGCACGAGGTGCGTGGTGGATTTCCCTTCCCGTTTTGAAGTGATCGTCATCGGCGGCGGCCATGCCGGTACCGAGGCTGCGCTTGCGTCCGCACGCATGGGTGTGAAAACCCTGCTGCTGACCCATAACGTGGAAACCCTCGGTCACATGAGTTGCAACCCGGCCATCGGTGGCATCGGCAAGAGCCACCTGGTCAAGGAAATCGATGCGCTCGGCGGCGCCATGGCGCTGGCCACCGACAAGAGCGGCATCCAGTTCCGCATCCTGAACAACCGCAAGGGCCCGGCCGTACGCGCCACCCGTGCACAGGCCGACCGCGCCATCTACAAGGCCGTGGTCCGCGAGATCCTGGAGAACCAGCCGAACCTGTGGATATTCCAGCAGTCCTGCGATGACCTGATCGTCGAGCAGGACCAGGTCAAGGGCGTGGTGACACAGATGGGCCTGCGCTTCTTCGCCGACTCTGTGGTGCTGACTACCGGCACCTTCCTCGGTGGACTTATCCACATCGGCCTGCAGAATTACTCCGGTGGCCGCGCGGGTGATCCTCCCGCCATTGCCCTGGCTCATCGTCTGCGGGAGCTGCCGCTGCGTGTTGGCCGTTTGAAAACCGGCACACCGCCGCGTATCGATGGCCGCTCGGTAGATTTCTCGGTGATGGGTGAACAGCCAGGCGATACCCCGATTCCGGTGATGTCGTTCATGGGCAATGCCCAGATGCATCCGCGGCAGGTCAGCTGCTGGATCACCCACACCAACGCCCGTACCCACGAGATCATCGCCTCGAACCTCGACCGTTCACCAATGTATTCCGGTGTGATAGAAGGCATCGGCCCGCGCTACTGCCCGTCGATCGAGGACAAGATCCATCGCTTCGCCGACAAGGAAAGCCATCAGGTATTCATCGAGCCGGAAGGCTTGAACACCCATGAGCTGTATCCCAACGGCATCTCGACCTCGCTGCCGTTCGATGTGCAGTTGCAGATCGTTCGTTCGATCCGTGGCATGGAGAACGCGCACATCGTGCGTCCGGGTTACGCCATCGAGTACGACTACTTCGATCCGCGTGATCTCAAGTACAGCCTAGAGACCAAGGTCATCGGCGGCCTGTTCTTCGCAGGTCAGATCAACGGCACCACCGGCTACGAAGAAGCCGGCGCCCAGGGCTTGCTGGCCGGTACCAACGCCGCGCTGCGCGCGCAGGGTCGCGAAAGCTGGTGCCCACGCCGCGACGAGGCGTACATCGGCGTGCTGGTCGATGACCTGATTACCCTGGGTACCCAGGAGCCTTACCGCATGTTCACTTCGCGTGCCGAATACCGCCTTATCCTGCGCGAAGACAACGCCGACCTGCGTCTGACCGAGAAAGGCCGCGAACTGGGGTTGGTCGACGACGAGCGCTGGGCCGCCTTCACCGCCAAGCGCGAAGGTATCGAACGTGAAGAACAGCGCATGAAGAGCACCTGGATCCGCCCGGGTACTCCACAAGGCCAGGCCGTTGTGGATAAGTTCGGTACTCCGTTGGCCCACGAGTACAATCTGCTCAACTTGCTGGCGCGCCCCGAGATCGACTACGCCGGGCTGATCGAAGCCACAGGCGGCGATGTAATCGATCCACAGGTGGCCGAACAGGTCGAGATCAAGACCAAGTACGCTGGCTACATCGATCGCCAGCAGGACGAGATCGCCAGGCTGCGCGCCAGCGAAGACACTCGCCTGCCTGTGGATATCGACTACGCTGGCATTTCCGGGTTGTCCAAGGAAATCCAGAGCAAGCTCGGCCAGACCCGTCCGGAAACTCTCGGCCAGGCTTCGCGTATTCCCGGCGTTACCCCGGCGGCAATTTCCCTGTTGCTGATTCACCTGAAAAAACGCGGCGCTGGCCGCGAATTGGAGCAAAGCGCTTGAGTTCCCTGGTCACCCCGCAACATGCCGAAGAGTTGTCCACAGGTGCGCGCCAGCTTGGAGTCGAGCTGAGTGCGCAGCAGCACGAACTGCTGCTGGGGTACCTGGCCCTGTTGATCAAATGGAACAAGGCCTACAACCTGACCGCAGTGCGCGATCCGGACGAGATGGTGTCGCGCCATCTGCTCGACAGCCTCAGCGTCATGCCGTTTATCCACAATGACACCCAGCGCTGGCTGGATGTCGGCAGCGGCGGCGGCATGCCTGGTATCCCGCTGGCTATCCTGCATCCGCACAAGCAAGTGACGGTGCTGGACAGCAACGGCAAGAAGACCCGCTTCCTGACGCAGGTGAAGATGGAGCTGAAACTCGACAACCTGACGGTTATCCACAGCCGCGTGGAAGAGGTCCAGCCCGAGCAGCCGTTCTGCGGCATCATCTCTCGCGCCTTCAGCAGCATGGAGAATTTCACCAACTGGACCCGCCACCTGGGTGACGCCCGAACGCAATGGCTTGCAATGAAGGGGCTGCATCCTGCCGATGAACTGGTAGCATTGCCCGCAGACTTCACAGTGGAAAGCGAGCAGGCCCTGACCGTTCCAGGTTGCCAGGGCCAGCGCCATCTGCTGATACTGCGCCGCAAGGCTTGACTGGGAACACACGCAACAATGGCTAAGGTATTCGCAATCGCGAACCAGAAAGGTGGTGTCGGCAAGACCACTACCTGCATCAATCTCGCCGCATCGCTGGCCGCGACCAAGCGTCGCGTGCTGCTGATCGACCTCGATCCACAGGGCAACGCCACCATGGGCAGCGGTGTGGACAAGCACGAGCTCGAGCACTCGGTGTACGACCTGTTGATCGGGGAATGCGACCTGGCCCAGGCCATGCAGTACTCCGAGCACGGCGGCTTCCAGCTGTTGCCCGCCAACCGTGACCTCACCGCCGCAGAGGTGGTGCTGCTGGAAATGCAGATGAAGGAGAGCCGCCTGCGCAACGCGCTGGCGCCTATCCGCGACAACTACGACTACATCCTCATCGACTGCCCGCCTTCGTTGTCGATGCTGACGTTGAACGCGTTGGTCGCTTCCGATGGCGTGATTATCCCCATGCAGTGCGAGTACTACGCGCTGGAAGGCCTGAGCGACCTTGTGGATAACATCAAGCGCATCGCTGCCCGGTTGAACCCGGAGCTGAAGATCGAAGGCCTGCTGAGGACCATGTACGACCCGCGCCTGAGCCTGAACAACGATGTTTCGGCCCAGCTCAAGGAGCATTTCGGCGATCAGCTCTACGACACCGTGATTCCGCGCAATATTCGCCTGGCCGAGGCTCCGAGCTTCGGTATGCCGGCGCTGGCCTACGACAAGCAATCACGTGGTGCGCTCGCCTACCTGGCCCTGGCTGGTGAACTGGTGCGCCGTCAGCGCCGTCAATCCCGCACTGCACAAACAACTTAAGGAATCCGCATGGCCATCAAGAAACGCGGTCTCGGACGTGGGTTGGATGCACTGCTCAGTGGTCCTTCCGTCAGCGCGCTCGAAGAGCAGGCTGTCACGGTCGACCAGAAGGAACTGCAGCGCCTGCCGGTCGAACTGATCCAGCGTGGCAAGTACCAACCTCGCCGTGACATGGACCCGGAGGCGCTGGAAGAGCTGGCGCATTCGATCCGCAATCATGGTGTGATGCAGCCGATCGTGGTTCGCCCGATTGGCGAAGGCCGCTACGAGATCATCGCCGGTGAGCGTCGCTGGCGCGCCACCCAGCAGGCTGGTCTGGATACTATTCCGGCCATGGTCCGTGAAGTGCCTGACGAAGCAGCCATCGCGATGGCGCTGATCGAGAACATCCAGCGCGAGGATCTCAACCCGCTGGAAGAAGCCCTTGCCCTGCAGCGGTTGCAGCAGGAGTTCGAGCTGACCCAGCAACAGGTGGCCGATGCCGTGGGCAAGTCGCGCGTCACCGTAGCCAACCTGCTGCGCCTGATCAGCCTCCCTGAGGCGATCAAGACCATGCTCGCCCACGGCGACCTGGAGATGGGCCATGCGCGCGCCTTGCTGGGGCTTGAGGAAAGCCGGCAGGAAGAAGGGGCGCGACATGTTGTCGCACGAGGCCTCACCGTGCGCCAAACCGAGGCACTGGTGCGTCAGTGGCTCAACGGCAAGCCTGAGCCGGTGGAATCGAGCAAACCTGATCCGGATATTGCCCGGCTGGAACAGCGGCTGGCAGAGCGCCTGGGCTCTTCGGTGCAGATTCGCCATGGCGACAAGGGCAAGGGCCAGTTGGTCATTCGCTACAACTCCCTCGACGAGCTTCAGGGTGTACTTGCTCACATCCGCTGAAACAATTCCCGTTGTAGCGCGCAGTCGGAAATCACTACCCAAGAGTTGAATAGGGGTTAATCCACCCCTATACTCTGCGCGCATTTTGTCGGCACAAATTATGCCAAGTCATAGCTGACTGGGCAGTCGACTTTCGAGGAGCAGTTTTGATGGAAATCCGCACGCCAAACCGCCTGCCTTTCCATCGCTGGGCGGTTTTCCCGGTACTGCTGGCTCAATTTGGGGTGTTATTGCTGGCAACGTTGGTGTTGTGGCAGTGGCAGGGCAAGGTCAGCGGTTATTCGGGCCTCTGTGGAGGCTTGATCGGCTGGCTGCCCAACGTGTATTTCGCCTGGAAGGCTTTTCGCTTCAGCGGAGCCCGGGCGGCGCAGGCCATCGTCAAGTCGTTCTACGCAGGCGAGGCAGGCAAATTGATTTTGACGGCAGTGCTGTTCGCACTGACCTTTGCAGGAGTGAAGCCACTGGCGCCGTTAGCAGTATTCGGCGTCTTCCTGCTGACTCTCACGGTCAGCTGGTTCGCGCCACTGCTGATGAATAAAAGACTTTCGAGACCTTAGGGCGTTTGAGGCAACCATGGCAGCAGAAACCGCTTCGGGCTATATCCAGCACCACTTGCAGAACCTGACCTACGGTCAACTACCAGACGGCAGTTGGGGCCTGGCCCATTCGGCTGCCGAAGCCAAGGCAATGGGCTTCTGGGCATTCCACCTGGACACCCTGGGCTGGTCCGTTGCACTGGGTCTGATCTTCCTGTTCATCTTCCGCATGGCGGCCAAGAAGGCGACCTCCGGTCAGCCTGGCGCCCTGCAGAACTTCGTCGAAGTACTGGTCGACTTCGTTCACGGCAGCGTGAAGGACTCGTTCCACGGTCGTAGCCCGGTCATCGCACCGCTGGCCCTGACCATCTTCGTCTGGGTGTTCCTGATGAACGCCATCGACCTGGTACCGGTCGACTGGATTCCGCAGCTGGCGATCCTGATCTCGGGCGATCCGCACATTCCGTTCCGTGCCGTATCGACCACCGACCCGAACGCCACCCTGGGCATGGCCCTGAGCGTGTTCGCGCTGATCATCTTCTACAGCATCGAGGTCAAGGGCATCGGCGGCTTCATCGGTGAGCTCACGCTCCACCCGTTCGGTAGCAAGAACATCTTCGTGCAGATCCTGCTGATCCCGGTGAACTTCCTGCTGGAATTCGTCACCCTGATCGCCAAACCGATCTCCCTGGCACTGCGTCTGTTCGGCAACATGTATGCCGGCGAGCTGGTGTTCATCCTGATCGCCGTGATGTTCGGCACCGGCATCCTCTGGCTCAGCGGCCTGGGTGTGGTGCTGCAATGGGCGTGGGCGGTGTTCCACATCCTGATCATCACGCTGCAAGCATTCATCTTCATGATGCTCACCATCGTCTACCTGTCGATGGCGCACGAAGATAACCATTAAGACCGCCTGGCGTGTCTGATAGTCTTCCCCGCCTGTTCGGGGGGAAGACTGAAAAAGTCCGCAAGGGCAGTTGTTTCAAACGATTTGTTTTACCGCTTCAATTAAAAAACCTAACCAATACGACGTAAAAGTCGGGAGGAAAGATGGAAACTGTAGTTGGTCTGACCGCTATCGCTGTTGCTCTGCTGATCGGCCTGGGTGCTCTGGGTACCGCCATTGGTTTCGGCCTGCTGGGCGGCAAGTTCCTGGAAGGCGCTGCTCGTCAGCCTGAGATGGTTCCGATGCTGCAGGTCAAAATGTTCATCGTTGCCGGTCTGCTCGACGCCGTAACCATGATCGGTGTTGGTATCGCTCTGTTCTTCACCTTCGCGAATCCCTTCGTTGGTCAGATCGCCGGCTAATCACTCGTTTTTACGAGTTGATTGGTGTGATGGACAAAGACCGAGCGAGGTGTTGGCGTGAACATTAATGCAACCCTGATTGGCCAATCCGTTGCTTTTCTGATTTTTGTGCTGTTCTGCATGAAGTATGTATGGCCTCCGGTCATCACTGCTCTGCACGAGCGCCAAAAGAAGATTGCCGACGGCTTGGACGCTGCCAACCGCGCAGCTCGCGACCTGGAGCTGGCCCAAGAGAAAGCGGGTCAGCAACTGCGTGAAGCAAAAGCACAGGCAGCCGAAATCATTGAGCAAAGCAAGAAACGCGCTGCTCAGCTTGTCGAGGAAGCCCGTGATCAGGCTCGCGTCGAAGCTGACCGTGTGAAGGCTCAGGCTCAAGCCGAGATCGAACAGGAACTCAACAGCATCAAAGACGCCCTGCGTGCCCAAGTGGGTGCCCTGGCCGTTGGCGGCGCTGAAAAGATCCTTGGCGCCACAATCGATCAAAACGCGCATGCGGAGCTGGTTAACAAACTGGCCGCTGAAATTTAAGCGAGGGCGATCATGGCAGAACTGACCACGTTGGCCCGACCTTACGCTAAGGCAGCTTTCGAGCACGCCCAGGCCCAGCAGCAACTGGCCAATTGGTCAGCCATGCTCGGCCTGGCTGCTGCGGTGTCGGAAGACGGCACCATGCAGCGCCTGCTCAAGGCCCCGCAACTGACTAGCGCAGAAAAGGCCGCCGCATTCATTGAAGTGTGCGGTGACAAGTTCGATGTACAGGCACAGAATTTCATTCATGTTGCCGCGGAAAACGACCGTCTCCTGCTTCTACCGGAGATCGCCGCTCTGTTCGACCTGTACAAGGCCGAGCAAGAGAAATCCGTGGACGTGGAAGTCACCAGTGCTTTTGCGTTGAACCAAGAACAGCAAGACAAACTCGCCAAGGTTCTCAGTGCACGGCTCAGCCGGGAAGTGCGCCTGCACGCGTCGGAGGATGCCAGCCTGATCGGCGGCGTCGTCATCCGCGCCGGCGACCTGGTAATCGATGGCTCGGTTCGCGGCAAGATCGCGAAACTGGCCGAAGCATTGAAATCTTGAGTTTGAAGGGGCAGCAGAGCAATGCAGCAACTCAATCCTTCCGAAATTAGTGAAATCATCAAGGGCCGCATCGAGAAACTCGATGTCGGCTCCCAAGCCCGTAACGAAGGTACCGTTGTTTCGGTATCCGACGGTATCGTGCGGATCCACGGTCTGGCCGACGTCATGTACGGCGAAATGATCGAGTTCCCTGGCAGCGTATTCGGCATGGCACTGAACCTGGAGCAAGACTCCGTAGGTGCAGTGGTCCTGGGTGCCTATGACACCCTGGCCGAAGGCATGAGCGCCAAGTGCACCGGCCGCATCCTGGAAGTTCCGGTTGGTAAGGAACTGCTGGGTCGCGTCGTTGACGCACTGGGCAACCCGATCGACGGCAAAGGTCCTCTGGGCAACACCCAGACCGACGCGGTCGAGAAAGTGGCCCCAGGCGTGATCTGGCGTAAGTCGGTAGACCAGCCTGTACAGACTGGCTACAAGTCCGTCGACGCCATGATTCCTGTCGGCCGTGGCCAGCGCGAGCTGATCATCGGTGACCGCCAGATCGGCAAGACCGCCATGGCCATCGACGCCATCATCAACCAGAAAGACTCCGGTATTTTCTGTGTTTATGTGGCTGTCGGCCAAAAGCGTTCGACCGTTGCCAACATCGTTCGCAAGCTCGAAGAAGCCGGCGCCCTGGCCAACACCATCGTGGTCGTTGCCAGTGCTTCGGAATCCGCCGCACTGCAGTTCCTGGCGCCATACGCCGGCTGCACCATGGGCGAGTTCTTCCGTGACCGCGGTGAAGACGCCCTGATCGTCTACGATGACCTGTCCAAGCAGGCTGTTGCCTACCGTCAGATCTCCCTGCTGCTGCGCCGTCCACCAGGACGTGAAGCGTACCCAGGCGACGTGTTCTATCTCCACTCCCGTCTGCTGGAGCGTGCATCGCGCGTTTCGGAAGAGTACGTCGAGAAGTTCACCAACGGCGCAGTGACTGGCAAGACCGGTTCCCTGACCGCCCTGCCGATCATCGAAACCCAGGCTGGCGACGTTTCCGCGTTCGTTCCGACCAACGTGATCTCGATCACCGACGGTCAGATCTTCCTGGAATCGGCCATGTTCAACTCGGGCATCCGCCCAGCAGTGAACGCCGGTGTTTCGGTATCCCGTGTAGGTGGTGCCGCTCAGACCAAGATCATCAAGAAACTGTCCGGCGGTATCCGTACCGCACTGGCTCAGTACCGTGAACTGGCTGCATTCGCCCAGTTCGCTTCGGATCTGGACGAGGCTACCCGCAAGCAGCTGGAGCATGGTCAGCGCGTTACCGAGCTGATGAAGCAGAAGCAGTACGCGCCAATGTCGATCGCCGACATGGCCCTGTCGCTGTACGCCGCTGAGCGTGGTTTCCTGACTGACGTAGAAGTCTCCAAGGTCGGCAGCTTCGAGCAAGCGCTGATCGCCTACTTCCACCGCGATCACGCCGAGCTGTTGGCCAAGATCAACGTGAAAGGTGACTTCAACGACGAAATCGACGCTGGCATGAAAGCTGGTATCGAGAAGTTCAAGGCCACCCAGACCTGGTAAGCCGCAGCGGGGGCTCCGGCCCCCGCTTGCTAACCTGATAGGTGATACATGGCAGGCGCAAAAGAGATTCGCAGTAAGATTGCGAGCATCAAAAGCACGCAAAAAATTACCAGCGCCATGGAGAAAGTGGCGGTCAGCAAAATGCGCAAAGCACAAATGCGCATGGCTGCTAGCCGTCCTTACGCGGAGCGTATCCGCCAGGTGATCGGTCATCTGGCCAACGCCAACCCGGAATACCGCCACCCGTTCATGATCGAGCGCCCTGTAAAGCGCGCCGGTTATATCGTGGTGAGCAGTGACCGTGGTCTGTGCGGTGGCTTGAATACCAACCTGTTCAAGGCCCTGGTCAAGGACATGAGCGCAAACCGCGAACAGGGCGTGGAAATCGACCTGTGCGTGATCGGCAGCAAGGGTGCGACTTTCTTCCGCATCTTTGGCGGCAACGTCGTAGCCGCGATCAGCCACCTGGGCGAAGAGCCATCGATCAACGATCTGATCGGCTCCGTCAAAGTGATGCTGGACGCCTACCTCGATGGCCGTATCGATCGCCTCTCGGTGGTTTCGAACAAGTTCATCAACACCATGACCCAAAAACCGACGGTCGAGCAATTGGTACCGTTGGTGGCAACCCCGGATCAGGATCTCAAGCATCACTGGGATTACCTGTACGAACCCGACGCAAAAGAGCTGCTGGACGGCTTGATGGTGCGTTACGTGGAGTCGCAGGTATACCAGGCGGTGGTCGAGAACAACGCTGCTGAACAAGCGGCCCGGATGATCGCCATGAAGAACGCCACAGACAACGCCGGTGATTTGATCAAAGAGCTGCAATTGATCTACAACAAGGCGCGTCAGGCTGCGATCACCCAGGAGATCTCGGAAATCGTCGGCGGCGCTGCCGCGGTTTAACGGTTCAAAAATTCAGAGGATCCAGCTATGAGTAGCGGACGTATCGTTCAAATCATCGGCGCCGTCATCGACGTGGAATTCCCACGTGACGTCGTGCCGAGTGTTTACAACGCGCTGAAAGTACAAGGCGCGGAAACCACCCTGGAAGTTCAGCAGCAGCTGGGCGACGGCGTGGTTCGTACCATTGCGATGGGCTCGACCGAAGGCCTGAAGCGCGGTCTGGACGTCGTCGATACCGGCGCGGCCATCTCCGTTCCAGTTGGTAAGGCCACTCTGGGCCGTATCATGGACGTTCTGGGCAACCCGATCGACGAAGCCGGCCCGATCGGCGAAGAAGAGCGTCGTGGTATCCACCAGCCAGCGCCTTCGTTCGCTGACCAGGCAGGCGGCAACGACCTGCTGGAAACCGGCATCAAGGTTATCGACCTGGTTTGCCCGTTCGCCAAGGGTGGTAAGGTTGGTCTGTTCGGTGGTGCCGGTGTCGGCAAGACCGTAAACATGATGGAACTGATCCGTAACATCGCCATGGAACACAGCGGTTACTCCGTGTTCGCTGGTGTGGGTGAGCGTACTCGTGAGGGTAACGACTTCTACCACGAGATGAAGGACTCCAACGTTCTCGACAAGGTAGCGCTGGTCTACGGTCAGATGAACGAGCCACCAGGAAACCGTCTGCGCGTTGCGCTGACCGGCCTGACCATGGCTGAGAAGTTCCGTGACGAAGGTAACGACGTTCTGCTGTTCGTCGACAACATCTATCGTTACACCCTGGCCGGTACCGAAGTATCCGCACTGCTGGGCCGTATGCCTTCGGCAGTAGGTTACCAGCCGACCCTGGCCGAAGAGATGGGCGTTCTGCAAGAGCGCATCACTTCGACCAAAGAAGGTTCGATCACCTCCGTTCAGGCCGTATACGTACCTGCGGACGACCTGACCGACCCGTCGCCAGCGACCACCTTCGCCCACTTGGACGCCACCGTCGTTCTGTCCCGTGACATCGCCTCCCTGGGTATCTACCCAGCGGTCGACCCACTGGACTCGACTTCGCGCCAGCTGGACCCGAACGTGATCGGCACCGAGCACTACGAGACCGCTCGTGGCGTTCAGTATGTTCTGCAGCGCTACAAAGAGCTCAAGGACATCATCGCGATCCTGGGTATGGACGAGCTGTCCGAAGCCGACAAGCAACTGGTTGCCCGCGCTCGTAAGATCCAGCGCTTCCTGTCGCAGCCGTTCTTCGTGGCCGAAGTCTTCACCGGCTCGCCAGGCAAGTACGTTTCGCTCAAGGACACCATCGCTGGCTTCAGCGGCATCCTCAAAGGTGACTACGACCACCTGCCAGAACAAGCGTTCTACATGGTCGGCAGCATCGACGAAGCGATCGAGAAAGCCAAGAAACTGTAATCCCGGCGCCCCGAAAGGGGCGCTAATCAGGTTGAGGCAAGCAGATGGCTATGACAGTCCATTGCGACATCGTCAGCGCAGAGGGAGAGATCTTCTCCGGCCTGGTCGAGATGGTAGTAGCGCACGGCAACCTGGGCGATCTGGGTATCGCTCCAGGCCACGCGCCGCTGATCACCAATCTCAAGCCGGGTCCGATCACGCTGACCAAGCAGGGTGGCACTCAAGAGGTGTTCTACATCTCCGGTGGCTTCCTCGAAGTGCAGCCGAACATGGTCAAGGTTCTTGCCGACACCGTGCAACGTGCTGCCGACCTGGACGAAGCTCAGGCTCAGGAAGCCCTCAAGGCTGCCGAGAACGCGCTGAACACTAAGGGCTCGGACTTTGACTACGGCGCAGCTGCCGCACGTCTGGCCGAGGCTGCAGCTCAGCTGCGTACTGTCCAGCAATTGCGCAAGGGCAAGTGATCCGGTCCTACCGGTAACCTGCGTTGCGATTGAGTTAAAGGGTAGCCTCGGCTACCCTTTTTCTTTTCCGAATTTTCCCCTTCGGTCACATCCCTGACCGCCCAGGATTGGTAGCCAGTCAATGTCACTCGATATCGTTATTCTCGCCGCAGGCCAAGGCACCCGCATGCGCTCTTCGCTGCCCAAGGTACTGCATCCGGTCGCCGGTAATTCCATGCTTGGCCACGTTATCCACAGCGCGCGTCAGTTGCAGCCGAAGGGTATCCATGTGGTCATCGGTCATGGTGCAGAGCTGGTACGTGAACGCCTGGCGGCTGACGATCTGAATTTCGTCATGCAAGACAAGCAGCTTGGCACCGGCCATGCCGTCGCCCAGGCACTGCCGGCGATCACCGCCGATACTGTGCTGGTGCTCTATGGCGACGTGCCGTTGATCGAGGTGGGGACGCTCGAGCGGCTTCTGGCCAAGGTCAATGAACAGCAACTCGGCCTGCTGACCGTCACCCTGCAGGATCCAACCGGTTACGGCCGCATCGTGCGTGATGCCCAAGGCCGGGTAGCGGCCATCGTCGAGCACAAGGACGCCAGTGAAGCACAGCGGGCGATCAATGAAGGCAACACGGGCATCCTCGCGATGCCGGCCGCGCGGCTGGCAGACTGGATGGGGCGCCTGTCCAACAACAACGCCCAAGGCGAGTACTACCTCACCGACGTGATTGCCATGGCCGTGGCCGATGGCCTGGTCGTTGCCACCGAGCAGCCGCATGACGCCATGGAAGTGCAGGGCGCCAACGACCGCCTGCAATTGTCAGAGCTTGAGCGTCACTACCAGTTGCGCGAGGGACGCCGACTGATGGCCCAGGGCGTGACCCTGCGTGACCCCGCGCGTTTCGATGTGCGTGGCGAGGTGATCGTGGGGCGCGATGTGCTGATCGACATCAACGTCATCCTCGAAGGCAAGGTGATCATCGAAGACGATGTGCAGATCGGCCCTAACTGCGTGATCAAGAACAGCACCCTGCGCAAGGGCGCTGTGGTCAAGGCCAACAGCCATCTCGAAGGTGCGGTGATGGGCGAGGGCAGCGATGCCGGCCCGTTCGCTCGCCTGCGCCCAGGCAGCGTACTGGAGGCCAAAGCCCATGTGGGTAACTTCGTCGAGCTGAAGAACGCCCATCTGGGCGAGGGCGCCAAGGCCGGTCATCTGACGTATCTGGGCGACGCCGAGATCGGTGCGCGCACCAACATCGGCGCGGGTACCATCACCTGCAACTACGATGGCGCGAACAAGTTCAAGACCTTGCTGGGCGAAGATGTGTTCATCGGTTCGAACAACTCGCTGGTCGCACCTGTGGAAATCAAGGACGGCGCTACCACGGCTGCCGGCTCGACCATCAATCAGTCTGTTGAAGCTGGCCAGTTGGCCGTTGCTCGCGCACGCCAACGCAATATCGATGGCTGGAAACGGCCGGAGAAGATCAAGAAAAGCTGAGTTATCCACAGATGTTTCGATCGAAAGCCGACTTATGTGAATAAGCCGGCTTTTTTTATTGCCGAACCAGCCCGCTACACAGTAAACAGCGTCGTCAGTAAATCTATCCGCTGCTTGACGAATCCTTCATCTTAGGTTTTGATTGCAGCCATTATCTTTCGAATCGAAACTTATCCTCACATGTCGAAACGAAACACCCCTCAACGTCGCCACAATATCCTGGCCTTGCTCGCCGAGCAGGGCGAGGTAAGCGTGGACGCGCTGGCCAAGCGTTTCGAAACCTCGGAAGTGACCATTCGCAAGGATCTCGCCGCGCTGGAAGCCAATGGCCTATTGTTGCGTCGTTACGGCGGTGCGGTGCCAGTGCCGCAGGAGATGCTGGGTGAGGCCGCTCAGCCGGTTTCCAGTTACAAGAAAGCCATCGCCCGCGCAGCTGTCGGACGCATTCGCGAACATGCACGCATCATCATCGACAGCGGCAGTACCACTGCAGCAATGATCCCTGAGCTCGGGCGCCAGCCCGGCTTGGTCGTGATGACCAACTCCTTGAACGTAGCCCGAGCCATCAGCGAGCTCGAGCACGAGCCGGTGCTACTGATGACCGGTGGTACCTGGGACCCGCATTCCGAGTCGTTCCAGGGTCAGGTCGCCGAGCAGGTACTACGCTCATACGATTTCGACCAGTTGTTCATCGGTGCCGACGGCATCGACCTGAACCGCGGCACCACCACCTTCAACGAACTGCTTGGCCTGAGCCGGGTGATGGCGGAAGTGGCCCGAGAAGTGATCGTGATGGTCGAATCGGACAAGGTCGGGCGCAAGATCCCCAACCTCGAGCTGCCCTGGAGCAGCGTTACCACCCTTATTACAGATGATCGCCTGCCCGCAGCGGCACGCGAACAGATTCAAGCCCGCGGCATCAACCTGATCTGCGCCGCGATCAGCCAGGAGCAATAACCATGTGTGGAATCGTCGGTGCAGTCGCCGAGCGCAACATCACCTCCATCCTTATCGAGGGCCTCAAGCGCCTGGAATACCGTGGCTACGACAGCGCGGGCCTGGCGGTCGTCACCCAGCAGGGCGAGCTCGATCGTCGTCGCCGCATCGGCAAGGTGAGCGAGCTGGAAGCCGCGGTGGCTGCCGAGCCGCTCGACGGTCACCTGGGCATCGCTCACACCCGTTGGGCTACCCACGGCGCACCGACCGAGCACAATGCCCACCCGCACTTCTCCGGCCAGGAAGTGGCCGTGGTGCACAACGGCATCATCGAGAACCACGAAGAGCTGCGTGAAGAACTCAAGGCCCTTGGCTACGTGTTCACCTCGCAGACCGACACCGAGGTGATCGTCCACCTGATCCACCACACCCTCAAGAGCATTCCCGACCTGACCGATGCCTTCAAGACTGTGGTCAAGCGTCTGCATGGTGCCTACGGTCTGTCGGTGATCAGCGTCAAGCAGCCGGACCGTCTGGTTGCTGCGCGCAGCGGCAGCCCGCTGGTGATCGGCCTGGGTCATGGCGAGAACTTCCTGGCCTCCGACCAGCTCGCGTTGCGTCAGGTCACCGACCGCTTCATGTACCTCGAGGAAGGCGATATCGCCGAAATCCGCCGCGACCAGGTGAACATCTGGGATCAGGCCGGTAGCAAGGTCCAGCGTGAAACCGTGCAGTACCACGAAGGCGCCGAGGCTGCCGACAAGGGCACCTATCGCCACTTCATGCTCAAGGAAATCCACGAGCAGCCTTCGGTGGTACAGCGCACCCTCGAAGGCCGCTTGGCCGGCGACCACGTCATGGTCCAGGCCTTCGGCCCGCAAGCTGCGGATCTGTTCGCCAAGGTGCGCAATGTACAGATCGTCGCCTGCGGCACCAGCTATCACGCCGGCATGGTCGCGCGTTACTGGCTGGAAAGCCTGGCCGGCATCCCCTGCCAGGTCGAAGTCGCCAGCGAATTCCGCTACCGCAAGGTGGTGGTGCAGCCAGACACCTTGTTCGTGTCCATCTCCCAGTCCGGCGAAACCGCCGACACCCTGGCTGCCCTGCGCAACGCCAAGGAGCTGGGCTTCCTCGGCAGCCTGGCAATCTGCAACGTTGGCATCAGCTCGCTGGTACGTGAATCCGACCTGACCCTGCTGACCCTGGCCGGCCCGGAAATCGGCGTTGCCTCGACCAAGGCCTTCACCACCCAGCTGGTCTCGCTGATGCTGCTGACCCTCGCCCTGGGCCAGGTACGCGGCAGCCTCGAAGCTGGCGTCGAAGCCGAGCTGGTCGAAGAGCTGCGCCGTCTGCCCGCGCGTCTGGGCGAAGCCCTGGCGATGGACAGCGTGGTCGAGAAGACCGCCGAACTGTTCGCCGACAAACACCACACCCTGTTCCTCGGCCGTGGTGCCCAGTATCCGGTGGCGATGGAAGGCGCGCTCAAGCTCAAGGAGATCTCCTACATTCACGCCGAAGCCTATCCGGCAGGTGAGCTCAAGCACGGCCCGCTGGCGCTGGTCGATGCCGACATGCCGGTGGTTACCGTCGCGCCGAACAACGAGCTGCTGGAAAAGCTCAAGTCGAACCTGCAGGAAGTGCGCGCCCGCGGCGGCGAGCTGGTGGTGTTCGCCGACGAGAACGCCGGCATGAGCAATGGTGAAGGCACCCATGTGATCAAGGTGCCGCACATCATCGATGCCCTGGCGCCTATCCTGTACACCATTCCGCTGCAGCTGCTGTCGTACTACGTGGCCGTGCTCAAGGGCACTGACGTTGACCAGCCGCGTAACCTGGCGAAGTCGGTGACGGTGGAGTAAACGGCTGCGCTGAGCGGGGGATGGATTTTGCGAATTAAAACTGTCGCACCGCAATAAAACTGTCGCTGACGAAGGGAGCCTTAACCGGCTCCCTTTTTCGTTGCGCACCTCGTTTCAGCTGAATCGCCCCTGGTTTCGTGAGCCACATCCAGCGCTTTGACCACGAGGTCTCCATCCGGCTTTTCTGATAAAGCCGCAGCCCGTGTACGCCCGAAGCCGCGATCGCGATACCCGCGACCTCGGCCCAGTAGCCCACCCGTCGAAAGACGCACGAGGCGACGATACCGGAGGCGACCTTGTTCAGTTCACATTTTGCAATTGATTCTTATTTCTTAAATTTGCTGTTCATCTATACAGTACTCTGGTGGCTTGCCACCTCACATCCCGAATGCGCAGGAAGGCGAACCGCTCATTTCATCGATCACGAGTTATGGAGCGATATCATGGTGCAAGGACCTATTGAATTACCCGCAACGCCTGTTACAGCCCCTGGAATTGACCCCCCTATTGGTGAGCCAGTCTATCTCGGACCAACATTTGTTGGTGAGCCCACCGTTCCCATCAACATCCCTGGGCTACCGTCAGTAAATTTTGGCCCGATTACAAGTCAGGCGCAGTTTCGAAGCGCTATGTCGGCTTACCTGACTTCGGTTTATGAAAAAGAAACAAAACGCATTAATGAACAATATCTAGCAAGCGTTGCTGTTTTAGCATCCACGCTACAAAAAGAGCTTGATACCGCGCGAGGGGGACGTACGCAGGTGACTCTACCTCTGTCGGAGTTTTGCTTAGGGAAATAAATTTGCGCGAAAGCGCGACGAACCAAAAAACTATCCAACGTCAAACTCAGCAAACGAAGGCAAACAGCTTTTACTCTGCAGATTTTTCAAGCAAGGGGCGTGTTGATTTCATCCGGACTGTGACAGACCTCGCCATCAGTGGCAACGTAGCAGTGAATGTCATTCCCAGATGGCAGGCGTCTCTGGCTGCGACATATCAGGCCCGCTATCTTGGCGACCAAATCTCTCTGCTCAATGCTCAGGCGGCGACGTTGCGCGAACAGTTGGCCGTCGCTCAAGCTGCAGAACGAGAAGCACAAGCCGTTATTCAGTCAGTCAGCAGTGAGCTATCAGCCATTACGGAACCTGCGCAACAGCACCTGGCTACGCAAAGACAAACGCTGGAAAGTCAGTTTTCCGACTCATCGACTCTGACCCATGCTGAACGACAAGCCGCTACGCAGGCTGTCCAACAGTCGGTTCAGCAAAGTGACCAGCAGATTGATGCCCTTGCTGCAGCGGCCAGTAGTCAAATCAATGCAAACGAGCTCGCTCAGATCAGTCAATCAGTTAAAGCACAGGCGAACCTCCTCGCCTCAACGTTCACTGACGTGGTAAATCAGCTAGTGGCTGACGCCGATACGCTTATCGCTTCTCAACGCAATACGATCATTCAAGCAAGTAGTAACGCAGCTAGCCTAGTCAACGCCCGCATGGTCGAACTCATTGCACAAGTTCAAGCGAACCCAACACATGCCGCCGCCGCTGCAGCCCGGCAGAGCCTGCAGCAAACAACGAACAGCACTTATGCCATCGTAACTGACCAGCTTGACCAGGCCTCCCTCGCCGACAGCGCTAAACGACAACAAGTCATTGCTGGCATCCAGACTGCGCAAACTAACGCTCAGACGCAGTTACAGGGCGTGACTGCTCTCACTCAGAATGCCATCGCCCGGGCGGCCAGCACTTACCGGTTTGCAGGCAGTGCCGCTGCGCTGAGCATACCCGGACAAGGCATAGTGCCTTTGGCCGAAGCAACTCTTGCTGCTCTGCGCCAAGGGATCGCGAGTGCGATCACCGCATTGGGCGGGATCACTTCTGCTACGGTCGGTGCTCCCTTTGCAGCAGGGCTTGCCGCCTTGGTTTACCCCAGTTCCACGGCCAGTCAAGCTCAAGACCAGACTCCAGCCCGTTTCCGCTATGGTATGGGGGTCGACGCCCGAGACCTTGGTCTTGCGCCGGGGGCCAATCTCAATGCTATCGCTGCTGCACAGGGTAAAGTCGAGCTGGCCTATCGATTGGCCAACGAAACACGCGGGGATGGTCGCTCTTACATTTTGGTCGTCGCTGCCGATGGGATCAACGTAACAAAGAACGTACCCGTCCGGGCGGCCACATTGGACCCGCAGACTGGGCGCTACATGGTTGTAGTGCCAAGCCTGGTGCCTGACCAGCCTCCTATCACTCTAACTTGGACGCCAGGTCGCGCCCCCGGCGAACAGTCCTCAACAACTACTACACCCACGGCGACACAGACTGTGCCAATCTACACAGGGGTAGAGCTACAGCCGCTTGAGATTGAGGCACTGTCGTACCCAGGTGAAGTGCTGGATGCCAATGACCTGATCATCACATTCCCGATTGACTCGGGAATTGAGCCGGTCTACTTGATGTTCAGTACTCCAGGATATCATCAGGCACCTGATGATTTGATTGCGTTTCCTGATGCAAAACCGGTGAAGGCTAAAAGTAGCGTTCGTGGTGGCGGTAAACTTAGAAGCCGCTGGATGGATAGTAAAGGCAGAATTTATGAGTGGGATAGTCAGCACGGAAGGGTTGAGTTATATAATAAACAAGGCAAGCATTTAGGAGAGTTTGACTCTGTCTCTGGTAATCAAATAAAGCCTGCTGTTCCTGGTCGAACTACCCCGAAGTGAGGAGTCGTTATAATGTATATTTCTTTGACAGGTTTTCTGAAAGACGATAGTCTTGATAATTCATTAAAGTTTCGCTTGCGCATCCCATCTCTTAATGAAAAAGATGTTATGAGCCTTTTGAATTGGCAGTCCCTTGAGGCTGAATCAGACGGTGAACTTCCTCTGTCTGATGAGCAAGCAGAAAAAATATTTTCTCTACTTGGCAATCCGATGCCTGACGGATTGGACTTTTTTGTTGGCGTCCGAGCTTAGCGGCAAGCCTCTACCTTGCTTAATTAGTTTGCACGGTGGAGCACATGGCCTGGGTACCCTATATGCCAAGTCCATGCTCAGGAATGCAAGAAGAGATAACGCCTTCTGACGTTTGCGCCGCGTTTGAACAAAAAATATCGGAGGCATGAGTGATTGCCTCCGATATTTTTATTTGAAAATTAAGTGCTCGACTTATATCAAGTCCGCGCCAGCTCCCGCACTTCGCCACTCCGACGCCTGCGTACCATGAAGTACGCCGCCACGATCACCAGCAAGGTCACCAGCACCAGCCAGAATTGAAAACGCGTCGCTGGGTCGATCGCCTGGGTTGCAAGCACCGACACCAGCGCCAGCAGCGCAATAACGTTGGTCAGCGGGAATCCCCAGGCCCTGAACGAGGATGGGCCCACCACTTCATGCCGGGTTTTCAGGCGCATGCCGACGTGGGCGAAAATGATGAAGATCCAGACGAAGATGATGAACGCACCGGTGCTCCTGGCCAGGGTCAGGAAGAGATCGCCGCCACTGATGAAGTGCAAGGTCAGAATCGTCACGCAAATGCAGAACGCCAGCGCCAGTGCATTGATCGGAACGCCCTTGGCGTTAGTCCGGGCGAACAGCGCCGGGGCATGTCCGCGTTGGCTGAGCGAGAACAGCATGCGCGAGTTGGAGAACATGAACGAGTTCATCACCGACATGAACGACACGAACAACACCAGTTTCATCGCCACCGCCGCGCCCTTGAAACCGGCGAGGGTGAACAGCGCGACGTAGGGCGAGGCGAGGTTGGCCTTGTCGGTCCAGGGCAGGCAGAGCACCAGGATCGACACGGAACCGACATAGAACAGCATCACCCGCACGATCACGCTCTTGATCGCGCGGATCACGTTCCGGCGCGGGTTCTCCGATTCACCGGCAGCTACAGCGGCAATTTCGCTGCCGCCCAGCGAGAAGATCGCCACGATCACCCCGGCCATCACCGGCGACAGGCCATTGGGCATGAAGCCGCCATGGTCGGTGAGGTTGACCAGGCCGGGAGCGGGGATGTCTTCCTGCCACCCCAGCAGTATGGACGCGCCGAGCAGCATGAAGATAAGGATGGTGACCACCTTGAGCGCCGCCAGCCAGTATTCCACTTCGGCGAACGAACGCACCGAGTAGGCGTTGCTGGCGATCAGCGTCACCAGCATGATGAAGGCGCCGATCCAGATCGGCAGCCAGGGCATGAAATCGTTGAGGATCGCGCCCAGCAACACGGCTTCGAGGGTGATGGTCATCATCGACTTGAGCCAGTACAGCCAGCCCACGGTGAAGCCCGCCCAGTTGCCGAGGTAGGTGTTGGCGTAGGTCGAGAAGGAGCCGGCGTCAGGATTGCGCGAGGCCATTTCGCCGAGCATGAACATCACCAGGGTGACGATGATGCCGCCGATCACGTAGGACAGAATCGCGGCCGGGCCGGCCGAGGCAATCAGGCTGCCGGAACCGACGAACAGCCCGGCGCCGATCACACCGCCAAGCGCGATCATGGTGATATGCCGCTGCTTGAGGCTTTGCTTCAATCCGTTGTCTTGCATGTCCAGACTTCTCTTATTATTGGAAGAAACCGGCGCGTCCTGCGAGCGGCAAGTGCTCGCGGATCTACCTGCACGGGGCGGTGCCATCAATCGAGGTCTTGCTTCAGGCAATGGCTATCCGAGCCGACACCTTGGGCAAAGCGGCGCGTCATCTCAAACGAATTCTGCGCACAACATCCTGCGGATTTTTCCTGAGGTCAGTTTCGACGCCGATGCGCTTGAGACGATCGATGAATAACTTGAGCTGCCCGGAAGCGTCGTGGCGAAGGGGTTTGCATAGCATGTTCCTCAAAGGCATGGGTGGCGAACCTGGGCGATGCGCAGTATGGATTTCCCTACCTGTCTGGTGCCGGGCGCCTGGTGCTCAAGGATGTACTGATGCTGGCGGGAACAGTGATGTTGATTGCCGATTCGGCTCGACGGGTACTGCATCAGAAAAAATCAGGTCATACGCTGACAAAATCCTAGGAAGCTTCCTTCAATTCCTACGGCTTAGGTCAATATCTCCTCACAGTGCTTTGGCGTACCGTCGAGTCCCCTTCAAACAAGGACGAAGCCCATGCAATCACTGGAGCGAGTGCTCGACATACAGCCTGTCGTGCAGGCTGACATCACCTTTCAGATCAATGGCCAGACGGTGCAGGCCGCAGAAGGCGAGACGGTACTCAGCGTGCTCAATGCCGTTGGCCTGCGTCAGCTGGCGCGCAACGACCACGGTCAGCCAGCTGGCGCCTTCTGCGGCATGGGCGTTTGCCATTGCTGCCTGGTGGCGATAGACGGGCGGCCCAAGCGCCGAGCCTGCCAGACCGTGGTCCGGCAGGGGATGCGGGTGGAGACCGAGGTCAATCGCCTGGCCCGGGAGGTGCAGTCATGAGTCTGCGGCCGGTGATAGTGGGAGGCGGCTCGGCGGGTATGGCGGCGGCCATCGAGCTGGCCGAGCATGGCGTCGACTGCCTGCTGTTCGATGAAGCCTCGCGCCCGGGTGGCGTGGTCTATCGCGGGCCGCTGCGTGCCGGTGTCGACCTCGGTTACCTCGGCGCGCGCTACAGCAAGGCCCTGCACACGCTGCACGAAGACTTCGCCAGCAGCGCCGAACATATCGACTTGCGCCTGAACAACCGTGTGGTTGGCGGCGATCATGAGCGCCTGATGGTGCTGGATGCCGACGAGCAACTGCATGAGATCGACTATTCCCATCTGCTGCTGTCGGCCGGCTGCCACGAGCGCAATGTGCCATTCCCCGGCTGGACACTGCCTGGCGTGATGCTGCTGGGCGGGCTGCAATTGCAGATCAAGAGCGGTGTGGTCAAGCCGCTGGGCAGCACCTTGATCGCAGGTACTGGCCCGCTGCTGCCACTGGTGGCCTGCCAACTGCATGCGGCGGGCGCCAAGGTTGCCGGCGTCTACGAGGCCTGCGCCTTCAACCGTATCGCCAAGGAAAGCCTGGCGCTGCTGAACAAACCGCAGCTGTTTCTCGACGGCCTCAGCATGCTGGCGTACATGAAGCTCAACGGCATTGCGATGCACTATGGCTGGGGTGTGGTCAGCGCCAGTGGTGAAGGTGGACTGCGCGAAGTCAGCCTTGCGCCCTATGGCCAGGATTGGAAAGCCGACATGAGTCGGGTGCGGCGCGAGCCGGTGGACACCTTGGCGGTCGGTTATGGATTTATTCCGCGCACCCAGCTCAGTCAACAGTTGGGGCTGGCGCATGGGTTCAGCGACGACGGCTACCTGCGCGCGACATGCAATGTCTGGCAGCAGAGCAGCCAGGCGCATATCCACCTGGCCGGCGACATGGGCGGTATCCGTGGTGGCGAGGCAGCTATGCTGACCGGGCGCATCGCTGCGGTGTCGATCCTGCAGCAACGTGGCGTGCTCGACGCCGCCCAGGCCATCGAGCGGCGCGAGCAGTACTTGGGCAAGCTGGCCGCGATCACGCGGTTCAGGGCGGGTGTCGAGCGCTATACCCAACGTGGCGCAGCGCAAATCGAGCTGCCGCAGGCCGACACGGTGATCTGCCGCTGCGAGCACGTCACCCGTAGCGATATCGACCTGGCGCTCGAGCAAGGTGTGCAGGACATGGCCAGCCTGAAGATGCGCACGCGGGTGAGCATGGGCGACTGCCAGGGGCGCATGTGTGTGGGCTACTGCAGCGATCGCCTGCGCGCCAGCACCGGGCGAGCGGATGTCGGCTGGCTGCGACCGCGTTTCCCGATCGATCCCATCCCATTTTCCGCATTCCAGCACCTGGCCACGGAGGCCTGAGCATGAACAAGACCTATGACATCGTCATCGCCGGCGGTGGGGTGATCGGCGCCTCCTGTGCCTATCAGTTGTCCAAGCGCAAGGGGCTGAAAATCGCCCTGATCGACAGCAAGCGCCCGGGCAACGCGACACGTGCCTCGGCTGGCGGCCTGTGGGCTATCGGCGAGTCGGTAGGCCTGGGGTGTGGCGTGATCTTCTTTCGCATGATGTCCTCGCGCAACAAACGCGAGGCCCATGGCGCAGCAGTGGCGGTGGATTCGAGCACGCCGCATATCCTGCCGCAGTGTTTCTTCGATCTGGCTCTGCAGTCCAATGCACTTTATCCACAGCTGCACCACGAATTGATCGAGCGCCATGGCATGGACTTCAAGTTCGAGCGCACCGGATTGAAGTACATCATCCAGGACGATGAGGACCAGCTGTACGCCGAGCACATCGTCGCGCAGATCCCGCACCTGGCGGACCAGGTGCGCTGGCTGGATCGCCAGGCACTGCGCGAGCGCGAGCCGGCGGTGACCCTGCAGGCCAAGGGGGCGCTGGAGTTCCTCTGCGATCACCAGGTCAGCCCGTTCCGCTTGGGCGACGCCTACCTGGAAGCTGCGCGTCAGAACGGCGTCGATCTGTATCTGAACACCAACATCACCGATGTGCTGCAGGGGAACTCGCAGATCAAGGGTGTACGCACTGCCGAGGCGGGGGTTTTCCATTGTCACACATTGCTCAATGCCGCCGGGGCTTGGGCGGGCGAGCTCAGTGAGTGGGCCACCGGTACTTCGATTCCGGTCAAGCCGGTGAAAGGCCAGATCGTTCTCACCGAACGTTTGCCCAAGCTGCTCGATGGCTGCCTGACCACCAGTGATTGCTACATGGCGCAAAAGGATAATGGCGAGGTACTGATTGGCAGCACTACGGAAGACAAGGGCTTCGATGTCAGCAATACCTTCCCCGAAATTGCCGGGTTGGTTCAGGGGGCGGTGCGTTGTGTACCGGAGCTGGCGCAGGTGAGCCTGAAGCGTACCTGGGCGGGGCTGCGTCCCGGGTCGCCGGACGAACTGCCTATTCTTGGCCCTGTGGATGAGGTGACTGGCTACTTCAACGCCTGTGGACATTTCCGCACAGGGATTCTCACCTCGGCAATCACCGGCGTGTTGCTGGACAAGGTTATCCACAACGAGCCACTGCCGCTGGATATCACACCTTTCCTGGCGAGACGTTTCGGGCGGGCTGTGGATAAGAACTGGGCGGTGGGGTAGGGCATGGGCGGCCGCTCCTGCAGGCGTGGTAGCCGCTGCAGGAGCAACTGTCTTGTCCAAAATCTAGGGTCAGCCCAATCCCCTGTGGAGCGGGTTTACCCGCGAACAGGGGCGTAGCCCGTGCCAGGCAGCGCGGTGTCCTTTTCGCGGGTAAACCGGCTCCCACAGGGGCCTGCGCTGCTTTTGCAGAAGCGGCCTTGTCTTAGATCTGCATCGCCATCCCTTCCACGTTCATCGCTGCCTGGCGTAAGGCTTCGGAGCGAGTCGGGTGTGGGTGGCAGGTCAGGGCGATATCCTCGGCCGACGCGCTGAACTCCATGGCCACGCAGAATTCGCCGATCATCTCGCTGACGCTCGGCCCGACCAGATGCACACCTAGCACCTCGTCGGTCTCGGCGTCGGCCAGCACCTTGGCGAAGCCTTCGGTCTCATGGTTGATCTTGGCGCGGCTGTTGGCGGTGAAGGGGAACTTGCCGACCTTGTAGGCACGGCCCTCTGCCTTGAGCTGCTCTTCGGTCTTGCCAACGCTGGCCAGTTCCGGTCGTGTATAGATGACGCCGGGGATCAGGTTGTAGTTGACCTCATGGGCCTTGCCGGCAATACGCTCGATGCACGACACCGCTTCGTCTTCGGCCTTGTGCGCGAGCATCGGGCCGGAGGTGACGTCGCCGATCACCCAGATGCCGGGGACCTGGGAGCGGTGGTGGTCATTGGCGAGCATGCCGCGTTTGTCGGTCTGCAGGCCGACGCTCTCCAGGTTCAGGCCCTGGGTGTACGGGCGGCGGCCGATGGCCACCAGCACATAGTCGGCCTCCAGGGTTTGCGCGTCGCCGCCAGCGGCAGGCTCAAGCGTCAGGCTGACGCTGCTCGCCGAAGGCGTGGCCTGGGTCACCTTGCTGCCGAGCTTGAAGCTCATGCCCTGTTTGGCCAGGGCTTTTTGCAGGGTCCTGGCGGTTTCCTCGTCGGTGCCGGGGCAGATGCGGTCGAGGTATTCGATCACGGTCACCTCCGCCCCCAGGCGACGCCAGACCGAACCCAGTTCAAGGCCGATCACGCCTGCGCCGATGACCACCAGGTGCTTGGGGACCTGCGGCAGCGCCAAGGCGCCAGTGGAGTCGATGATGCGTTGGTTATCGATATTCACCCCTGGCAGCGGGGTTGGCTCGGAGCCGGTGGCGATTACGATATCTTTGGCCTGAAGCGTGGTTTCGCTGCCATCCTCGGCCTTGACGATGACCTTGCCGACGCCGTCGAGGCGGCCCCAGCCCTTGACCCAGTCGACCTTGTTCTTGCGGAACAGGTACTCGATACCCTTGGTCAGGCCGCTCACGCTTTCGTCTTTCTGCTTCATCATCTGCGCCAGGTTCAGGGTCGGCTTGACCTCGATGCCCAGGTGCGCGAACTCGCTGCCGCTGGCGGCTTCGTACAGCTCGGAGGCGTGCAGCAGCGCCTTGGAGGGCATGCAGCCGACGTTCAGGCAGGTGCCGCCGAGAGTCGAACGTCCTTCGACGCAGGCCACGCTCAGGCCCAACTGACCGGCACGGATGGCCGCGTTATAGCCGCCAGGGCCGCCACCGATGATCACCACATCATAGGATTTCATGGGATTCACTCCAGGGAAGAAGAATGCGCGAGAGGGGGCACAAGGTTAGTCGCTGAATCGCGGATTGTATACAATCTGTTAGTCGCGGCATGGCCGATAGTATTGGACTATGGTCGCTATAAAAGGAAACTTCCGATGAATGAACTACCCTGATCCGGTGACGCTCGAATCCTTGTACGGCGTCCGTAATTGAAAGGGGGTCTTTCATGCTTGCGCAACTTCCACCTGCGTTGCAGAGCCTGCACTTGCCTTTACGTCTTAAGCTGTGGGACGGCAACCAGTTCGATCTAGGGCCTAGCCCGCAGGTCACCATCCTGGTCAAGGAGCCTCAGTTGATCAGTCAGCTGACGCACCCGAGCATGGATGAACTGGGCACAGCCTTTGTCGAGGGCAAGCTTGAACTCGAGGGGAACATTGGCGAAGTCATCCGCGTTTGCGACGAGCTCAGCGAGGCTTTGCTCAAAGACGATGAAGATGTAGTCCCGGTGCGCACCTCGCACGACAAGAAAACCGACGCCGAAGCCATTTCCTACCATTACGACCTGTCCAACGAGTTCTACCAACTGTGGCTCGATCCGGACATGGCTTATTCCTGCGCCTACTTCAAGGAGCCGGACAACACCCTCGCCCAGGCCCAGCAAGACAAGTTCGACCATCTGTGTCGCAAGCTGCGGCTGCAGGCCGGCGATTACTTGTTGGATGTCGGCTGCGGTTGGGGCGGCCTGGCGCGTTTTGCCGCACGCGAATATGGCGCCAAGGTGTTCGGCATCACCCTGAGCAAGGAACAATTGACGCTGGGGCGCCAGCGGGTCAAGGATGAGGGGCTGTCCGACAAGGTCGACCTGCAGATTCTCGACTATCGTGACCTGCCCCAGGATGGCCGTTTCGACAAGGCGGTCAGCGTCGGCATGTTCGAGCACGTCGGCCATGCCAACCTCGAACTGTACTGCCAGCGACTGTTCGGCGCCGTACGTGAAGGCGGCCTGGTGATGAACCATGGCATCACCGCCAAGCATGTGGATGGTCGGCCGGTTGGGCGAGGTGCTGGGGATTTCATTGATCGTTATGTATTCCCTCACGGCGAGCTGCCGCACATCTCGATGATTACCGCGCGTATCTGCGAGGCAGGGCTGGAGGTGGTAGACGTGGAAAGCCTGCGTCTGCACTACGCCAAGACCCTCAATCACTGGAGCGAAAACCTCGAGAACCAGCTGCATCGCGCTGCGGCGCTGGTGCCGGAGAAGACGCTGCGGATCTGGCGGCTGTACCTGGCTGGATGCGCCTATGCCTTCACCAAGGGCTGGATCAACCTGCATCAGATTCTTGCAGTGAAGCCGTATGCGGATGGCCATCACGACCTGCCGTGGACGCGTGAGGATCTCTATCGTTGATCAAGACGGGGCCGCTTATGCGGCCCCGCTACTTTTCCGGCTACAGAATCGGTGAAATCAAGCGCGCGATGCGCATCCCCAGCTGCTGCAGCCGATGAGTGTCACGGCTGTCTTCGGCGGTTATCTCCCGCGATTGCTCGAAGTCGCACAGCAGCATGGCCTCGACCTGATCGGCAAAGGCGCGGTCGATGGTCAGCAAGGTGATCTCGAAATTCAAGCGGAACGAGCGGTTGTCCATGTTGGCGCTGCCGATGGCGCTGACATCATCGTCCACCAGGATCACCTTCTGATGCACGAAGCCCGGCTGATAACGGAATATGCGCACCCCGGCCCGCACAGCTTCGAAGGCGAACAGGCTGGAGGCGGCATAGACGATCTTGTGGTCGGGCCGTGACGGAATCAGTATCCGCACATCGACGCCGCGCAGCACTGCTAGGCGCAGTGCCGCGAAGACGGCTTCGTCTGGAATGAAGTAGGGGCTGGTGATCCAGATACGCCGTGTTGCCGACTGAATCGCTTCGACGAAGAACAGTTGGCAGGTCTCCTGTGGGTCCGCCGGGCCGCTGGCAAGCACCTGACACAGTACGCCATCTTCTGGATAGGCATCGGGCAGGATCAGCGGTGGCAGCTCACGGGTGGCCCAATACCAGTCTTCGGCGAACGACTCCTGCAGACAGGCCAGCACCGGTCCGCTGACCTGCACGTGGGTATCGCGCCAGGGTGACAGGCGTGGATTGCCGCCCAGGTACTCATCACCGACGTTGTGCCCACCGACGAAACCCTGGAGTCCGTCAACCACGACAATCTTGCGGTGGTTGCGAAAGTTGACCTGGAAGCGGTTGAACCACCCACGGCGCGAGGAGAACGCCTGGATCTGTACACCGCCCTCGCGCAGCACCTGGCTGTAGCGCGCCGGCAGGGCATGGCTGCCGACCTGATCGAACAATACGTAAATCCTTACCCCTTCGGCGGCCTTGCGCAGTAGCAGTTGTTGTAGCTCCTGGCCGATGGCGTCGTCGTGGATGATGAAGAACTGCACCAGCACCGTGTCCCGCGCCTCGCCGATGGCAGCGAAGATCGCGTCGAAGGTCGCAGTGCCATCGATCAGCAATTTCACCTGGTTGTTGGCCAGGCAGGGCATGCGACCAAGCTTGGGCATGGCACGCAGTGCCGCGTAGCTTTCCGACTCCCGGGCGGTCAGGGCTTCCTCCACCCAGGGGCGCCAGTTGAGGTCGGCCATCGCCACGTGCATCTCCTGGTTGGCTTGGCGCCGCGCCTGGATGTAGGCGTAAAAGGAGCGGGCGCCAAAGATCAGATATGGCACCAGGGTCAGGTAGGGAATGAAGAACAGTGACATTGCCCAGGCGATTGCGCCTTGAGCGGTACGCACAGTGAACACCGCATGCAGCGCAGCGATGATGCCCAGGAAGTGAATCAGTCCGAGCAGGTAACCGAAGAAGTAGGGGCTGTGGTAATCCATACGCATCCTGCATTCCAAGAGCACTGCCGCCTAACAGAGCATGTTCCCGGGGCCACTTGCAACCCGCGGGCGAAAAAGACGTCTAAGGCTCTGTCCGGCCTGTAGCCGGTATTTCGAGGAGCACTGATCCATGAAGATTCGTCTGCCACTGATTGCCCTGGCACTGGGCCTGGGCAGCCCGCTGCTGGCGCAAGCGCAGATGCTGCAACCCGGTCTGTGGGAGTTGACCACCAGCAACATGCAGGTCGACGGCAAGCCATTGCCCGATATGGCGTTCATGCTCGGCCAACTGAAGAACCTGCCGCCGGAGCAGCGCGCCATGATGGAGGGTGCCTTGGCCAAGCAAGGCATTACCGTGGGGGGCAATGGAGTGCGCTCGTGCCTGACGCCAGAGCAGGTGGCTACCAATGATATTCCGCTGCAGGATCCGCAGTCGGGTTGCACGCAGAAGATCACCGACCGTCAAGCCAACGTCTGGAAGTTCCAGTTCAGTTGCCCCAAAGTCCAAGGCACCGGTCAGGCAACCTTCCTCAGTGATCGCGAATTCACCACCCAGGTCAGCGGCACCTTCAATGCCTCGGGCGTTCAGCAGCAGGGCAGCATGAACACCCGTGCGGTATGGCTGGGTAATGATTGCGGGAACGTGCGTCCACGCAGCTAGCGCCTCACCATTGCCACTGGCTGGCAGCCACTGCGTCGTGGGCATGCAGGCTTTCTGCATGTTCCACGCGCAGATCGAAGCCCGTGGCCCATTCCAGTTCGCCCAACGCCAGGTGCAGGCGACGCGCAGCATCTTCGCAGAACATCAGGTTCTGACCATTGGCCAGGGCGAACGCCTGTTCGTCGGCTCTTTTCACGGCCGTCTGCACGGCGGTACCCAATGCGTTTTCCACGGTATCTATCAGCGCGTTGAGCGGAAGCGTTTGCAGGTTGTCCTGCAAACGCACCTTGATGAAGGCCTGGCTGCGCTGGCTATGGGGCGTCGCAACGATACCTGCACTGCTGCCCAGCCATTGCAGGATGGCCTGTGGGTCTAGCGTCTGGTTGGCGAAGTCTGTGAGAAACTGCTGCTGAATGAGCTGGCGCGCTAGCGCAGCGGAGCATGGGCAAGTGGATGAATAGGGGATTTCCACGTGTTGTTCCACGTGGAACATCTCGTCTTCGATGCGTGCATCAAGGGTGATCGGGTAGCGCTTCCAGCCCTCCAATGGGCTAACAAGCGCTGGACGCTTAAGCAGATAGTCGAATTTCAGGCGCAGGTAGGCGCTGGACGAAAGCCCTTCATGGCTGTCGAGAAAGCGGGCCAGGAGCTGGCGTAAGGCCAAGGGCGTCAGTTCGGTGTGCTCCAGAGCCTCCAGCGCGAGGTACAAGCGCGACATATGGATGCCGCGTGATTCGCCATCATCCAGGCTCACGCCGGCATCAGCCCAGGCGCTCAGGCGGTGGCCGGTCAGTTGCACAGGCAGGGCGATACCGCGCATACCGACCCAATCCAGGGGTTGGAGCTTGTGGCTGGTTTGTGCGGCGATGTCGGGAAGCATCAGGCTGGTCATCGATAGAGTCCATGAAGAAGGGGCTTTAGCGGCAACCTCCGATCAAGCTGCAATGCAGGTTGAAACGTTGGCCGCTCGAGCTGGATACGCGGTTCAGGGTGGTCCAGCCGACGCGCCGGCTGTAGCCCACCCAGGCTTCTCCGTCGCTGGCCAGGCCGGTGAAAAAGGTCATTTGTCCATAGCGGCTGTTGGTCTGCGCCCAGAGTCGTCGACTGTTGCTGTCATACCCGCGCAGATGAAAGTCTCGGCCCTCAGTTCGCACACTGTAGTAACTGCCTTTGCCGTCTTCGCAGGCCAACAGCGTGGCGCTGCGGGTGCACAACGCCAGGCTGGGCTGTGGGATCGCAGCGTAGAGCGGGATGGGCACGGCAAGTGCCAGCAGCAATAGGGCGAGGTTCGAGTGCTTCATGTCCATCCTCTCGGGCAGCCGTTCGACAGACGCGGCTTGGCGAAATTGTATTGTTATATTATAACGTTGTGCAATGCATCGTTTCGAATGCGCTTTGCCCGATGAGGTTCACCATGACCAACCGCCTTCCCGTTACCGTGCTCTCCGGCTTCCTCGGCGCCGGCAAGAGCACGCTGCTCAACCATGTCCTGCGCAACCGTGAAAATCTGCGGGTTGCGGTGATCGTCAACGACATGAGCGAAATCAATATCGATGCCAGCGAGGTACAGCGTAATGTGAGCCTCAATCGCGCCGAAGAAAAGCTCGTCGAGATGAGCAATGGCTGCATCTGCTGCACCCTGCGCGAAGACCTGCTCGAGGAAGTGGCCCGGCTCGCCGACGAAGGCCGCTTCGATTACCTGCTGATCGAATCCACTGGCATTTCCGAACCATTGCCGGTGGCCGAAACCTTCACCTTCCGCGACGAACAGGGCCGCAGCCTCTCCGACATGGCGCGCCTGGATACCATGGTCACGGTGGTCGACGGCCTCAACTTCCTGCGGGATTACCAGGCGGCGGACAGCCTGGCCAGTCGTGGCGAAACCCTGGGTGAGCAGGACGAACGCTCGATCAGCGACTTGCTGATCGAGCAGATCGAGTTTGCCGACGTGTTGCTGCTGAGCAAGATCGACCTCATCAGTCAGCACGAACGCGAGGAACTGACCGCGATCCTGCGCAGCCTCAATGCCCGTGCCCAGATCGTGCCAATGGTGATGGGCCAGGTGCCGCTGGAGCGTATTCTCGATACCGGGCTGTTCGACTTCGAGCAAGCGTCCCAGGCGCCGGGTTGGTTGCAGGAACTGCGCGGCGAGCATGTGCCGGAAACCGAGGAGTACGGCATCGCCTCGACCACCTGGCAGGCACGCAGGCCGTTTCATCCACAGCGCTTTTTCGACTTTATCCACAACAGCTGGAGCAATGGTCGGTTGCTGCGTTCGAAAGGCTTTTTCTGGTTGGCCAGCAAGTACCAGGAAGCCGGCAGTTGGTCGCAGGCAGGCGGCATGATGCGTCATGGGCTGGCGGGTCGCTGGTGGCGTTTCGTACCGCGTGAGCAGTGGCCGCAAGATGAAGAGAACCTCGAAGCGATCCTCAAGCAGTGGACGGTCGATTCTGGCGACTGCCGCCAGGAGCTGGTGTTTATCGGTCAGAACATCGACTTCGCACGGTTATCCACAGAGCTTGAAGCGTGTCTGCTGACGGACGATGAGATGGAACTCGGGCCGATGGCCTGGTTGCGCCTGAATGATCCGTTCGGCCCCTGGTATGAAGAGGCGGCAGCATGAAGGCGGCACCTCGGCTTGTGGATATCCGCCAGGCGTTCGGCGAGTCGCCGCAGGTGATGACAAAAATCCTGCAGGATGGCGTCAACCTGGCCGTGTGGCAGCGACGCTTACCGGCGCAGGTCGAGGACTTCGCGGCCCTGCTGCTCAATCTTGGCCAGCCGATGTCGGATGAGCGTGTGATGGAGGTGGATGAGCGTGAGCCACCGGTGTTGCATCGCTTGCTGCCCGAGGCGGCGGATCTGCACGGTTACGAAGGTTTTGTGGCTGACGTGTCGTGGTTGGTGGCGGCCTATACCTGCCTGCTGGGCGCGCGCCGCGTGGGCTTGCGGCTGAGGCTGCTCGACGGGGCGATGTGCCCGCGCTTTCATGTGGATCATGTCCCACTGCGTCTGCTGACCACCTATGCGGGGGCCGGCAGTGAGTGGTTGGAAGAAGGCGACATCGACCGCAGCCGTTTGCAACTGGCCGAAGCACCTGTGGATAACATTCGGCGCTTGCAGGCGGGGGACGTGGCCTTGCTCAAGGGAGAGAAGTGGTTGGGTAACGAGGGGGCGGGGCTGGTGCACCGCTCGCCGCCGACGCCGCCGGGAGAGAAGCGGCTGTTGTTGAGTCTTGATTGGTTGGGATGAGGGCTTTGCCCGCGAAGAGGTCCGTAAAGGCAACGAACCTGTATCCACGATAGACTGGCATCACGTCCACCTAGATTCCGAGCCATGTTGCAGCACATTCCCACCTACGTCATCGCCGGCCCACTGGGCGCAGGCAAGACCAGCCTGATTCGCCACCTGCTCGGTCAGCGCCCGGAAAACGAGCGCTGGGCGGTGCTGGTCAATGAGTTCGGCCAGATTGGCCTCGACGCTGCGCTGCTCAGCACCGACGAGGCCGGCGTCGCCATCGGCGAGGTGGCGGGCGGTTGCTTGTGTTGTGTCAACGGGGCGCCATTCCAGGTCGGCCTGGGGCGTCTGCTGCGCAAGGCCAAGCCCGACAGGCTGTTCATCGAGCCTTCCGGCCTCGGTCATCCCGTGCAATTGCTGGAGCAGTTGAGGCGCGCGCCCTGGATCGGTGTGCTGGATGTCCAGCCCTTGCTGATGGTGCTGGATGCTGTCGCCCTGGCGCGGGGTGAACCGCTGCCCGATGCGCAACAGCAGGCAGTGGCGCAGGCGGGGTTGTTGATTTTCAACAAGTCAGAAGATGTGGATGATGCACAGCGTCTGTTGATAACTGCGGCGTTTGGCGAAATCAGGGCGGTGTGGACGGATCATGCTGCGCTTGCCCTGGATAACCTGCCCATTTTGTCCACAGAGCCCCTACCCCCAGCGGATCTTTCCTGCCTGCCTGTGGACAGTGCACCCGTCAGCTTGGCTGCCCTGTGGACAGATCCGCGCCAACCCATCTGCCAGGAGCAGCAAGGTGAGGGTGGGTGGAGTGTGGGCTGGCGCTGGCATCCGAGCCAGCGCTTCGATGAGGCTGCATTGCGTGGCGTGCTCGCACAATGGGCGTGGCGGCGAGCCAAAGGGGTTATCCACAGCACCCAGGGTTGGCAATCATTCAACGGCCTGGGGCGCGGTGTGCCTGAGTGGCGTTCAAGCGAATGGCGCAGGGACTCACGTATCGAGCTGATCTTCGATCAGCCCCAGCCGTTACAGCCCCTTCAAGCAGCCATCGAGCACTGCCGCGTAAACGGCTGATCAGTTGCGCCAGCGGTTATGCTCCTGGCGCCATTGCTGCATTTCGATAACGTTGTCGGTGCGCGGCGGGGTCTTGATCTCGAACGGATAGGGTGCCAGTTCGATCTGTACGGTATGGGCGCCGAACTGGGTCACGGTGCCGGGGTGACGCTGTTCGCCAGTAACGGTGAACTCGAAGGCATAGACCCGCGCCAGGCGCTTGCGGCCATTGGCATCGCGTACGAAGGCGATGCGCTTGAGGGCCACGGCCTCGTCTAGCAGCTCCAGGTCGAGCTTCGCACAATGCTGCTTGACCCGTTCCAGCGCCTTCTCACGCAAGCCATGGTTGTGCCACAGCCAGGCGCCAGCCGTCGCCAACAGCATCAGGACGAACAGGTTCTCCAGGGTCAACATTTGCATATGCTCCAGACAGGTGGCTTCAGCTTAACTGCGTGCCTGGCCTGTCGTACAGGTGGCTTTCGGGTTCATACTGATCGACTTTCACTTATCCACACAGCTTTGGAAGTCTCCTGCATGAAACGTACACCGCACTTGCTCGCGATCCAGTCCCATGTGGTCTTTGGCCATGCCGGAAACAGCGCCGCGGTGTTTCCCATGCAGCGCATCGGCGTCAATGTCTGGCCGCTCAACACTGTGCAGTTCTCCAACCACACTCAGTATGGCCAGTGGGCTGGCGAAGTGCTTGCTCCGGAGCAAATTCCTGCGTTGGTGGAAGGTATTTCCAATATCGGCGAGCTGGGCCATTGCGATGCAGTGCTGTCGGGTTACCTGGGCAGTGCCGAGCAGGGGCGGGCGATCCTGGCCGGCGTCGAACGGATCAAGGCGGTCAACCCGCGTGCGCTGTACCTGTGCGACCCGGTGATGGGGCACGCCGAGAAGGGCTGCATCGTACCCCAGGAGGTCAGCGACTTCCTGCTTGAGCAGGCGGCGTCGGTGGCCGACATCCTCTGCCCGAACCAGCTCGAGCTCGACAGTTTCTGTGGTCGGCATGCGCAGTCGCTGGAAGATTGCGTGGCCATGGCGCGCAGCCTGCTGGCACGTGGGCCGCAGGCGGTACTGGTCAAGCACCTGGCCTACCCGGGGCGCGGCGAGGATGCTTTCGAGATGCTGCTGGTGACCCGCGAGCAGAGCTGGCACCTGCGCCGCCCGCTGCTGGCGTTTCCGCGCCAGCCGGTTGGAGTCGGTGACCTGACCTCGGGGCTGTTCCTGGCGCGGGTACTGCTGGGCGATTCGTGGCTGCAGGCCTTCGAGTTCACCGCGGCGGCGGTGCACGAAGTGCTGCTGGAAACCCAGGCCTGCGCCAGCTACGAGTTGCAGCTGGTGCGGGCGCAGGACCGTATCGCCCATCCGCGGGTGCGGTTCGAAGCACAGGTGCTGGCGTTCTAGATCACTCGGTCTTCAGGTCCTGGTAGCGCTTCTCCAGCTCCTGGCGGATCTGGCGGCGCTGCTGGCCCTGCAGGAAGCGGCGCTTCTCTTCGCTGTTCTGTGGCTGACGTGGCGGCACCGCGACCGGGCGGCGATTGTCGTCGACCGCGACCATGGTGAAGAAGCAGCTGTTGGAGTGGCGAACGGAGCGCTCGCGGATGTTCTCGGTCACCACCTTGATGCCCACTTCCATGGACGTGTTGCCGGTGTAGTTGACCGAGGCGAGGAAGGTCACCAGTTCGCCGACGTGCACCGGCTCGCGGAAGATCACCTGGTCCACCGACAGGGTCACGACATAAGTACCGGCATAGCGGCTGGCGCAGGCATAGGCCACTTCGTCGAGGTATTTCAGCAGGGTGCCGCCATGTACGTTGCCCGAGAAGTTGGCCATGTCCGGCGTCATCAGGACGGTCATGCTCAGCTGGGCGTTTCCAGGTTCCATAGTGTGCTCACGGTGAGGTTGCGCTGAAACGGGGCGGGTATCTGCAGACACTTCTGTTCCCCTCTGTTGAGGTTTCCCATCCTGGAAACGGACGTCGCTCGACGGTCCGTCGTCACGCCGATCATGCCATTACCTCGTGCGCTTTTGCCGATCTGTTTCTACATATTGCACGGGCGTTTGACGAGCGGACGCGATGTTACCCTGAGTACGCCCATGCAACATGGGTGTTCCACCCTTCAACACAATCTGTACTAGCTGCTCGATCGGGGATGCCTGGCAGAGGAGCGGTCTGCCCCCGTGCGTAGAGAAAAGGAGTGCCACGCCATGCATGCCATAAGCTTCATCCAGGATCTGGCCGTGATCATGCTGGTCGCAGGGGTGGTAACCATTCTTTTCCACAGGCTGCGCCAACCAGTGGTGCTGGGCTACATCGTCGCCGGTTTCATCATCGGCCCTCACACGCCGCCGTTCGGCCTCATCCACGACGAAGACACGATCAAGACCCTGGCCGAGCTCGGGGTGATCTTCCTGATGTTCTGCCTGGGCCTGGAGTTCAGCCTGCGCAAGCTGTTCAAGGTGGGGGCGACCGCCTTCATCGCTGCCTTCCTCGAAATCGTGCTGATGATCTGGATCGGCTTCGAGATCGGCCGCTGGTTCGGCTGGAGCACCATGGACTCGTTGTTCCTCGGTGCCATCCTGGCGATCTCCTCGACGACGATCATCGTCAAGGCGCTCAACGACCTGAAGATGAAGAACGAGCGGTTCGCGCAGCTGATTTTCGGCGTCCTGATCGTCGAGGACATCCTCGGCATCGGTATCATCGCCCTGCTTTCAGGCATTGCGGTCAGCGGTACGGTCAGTTCCGGCGAGGTGTTCTCCACTGTCGGCAAGCTGTCGCTGTTCATGATCGTGGCGCTGGTCATTGGCATCCTGCTGGTGCCACGGCTGCTGGCCTACGTTGCGAAGTTCGAGAGCAACGAGATGTTGCTGATTACCGTACTGGGGCTGTGCTTCGGCTTCTGCCTGCTGGTGGTCAAGCTCGAGTACAGCATGGTGCTGGGCGCCTTCCTGATCGGTGCGATCATGGCCGAATCGCGCCAGTTGCTGAAGATCGAGCGCCTGATCGAGCCGGTACGCGACCTGTTCAGCGCCATCTTCTTCGTCGCCATTGGCCTGATGATCGATCCGCAGGTGTTGATCGACTACGCCTGGCCGATCGTGGTGATCACCCTGGCTGTGGTGCTGGGCAAGATGCTCTCCTGCGGCATGGGCGCCTTCATTGCGGGCAACGATGGACGTACCTCATTGCGTGTGGGGATGGGGCTTTCACAGATTGGCGAATTCTCCTTCATCATCGCTGCCCTAGGCATGACCTTGCAGGTCACCAGCGACTTCCTCTACCCAGTCGCAGTGGCCGTCTCGGCCATCACCACCTTGCTCACGCCTTACCTGATTCGTGCCGCGGATCCCCTGTCGATTCGTCTGGGCAAGGTGGTACCGCAGCGCCTGTCGCGGGTGCTGTCGCTGTATGGCGAGTGGTTGCGCAACATTCAGCCTCAAGGCGAGGGCGCCATGCTGGCGGCGATGATCCGGCGCATCCTGCTGCAAGTGGGGGTGAACCTGGCACTGGTAATCGCCATCTTCTTCAGCGGTGGTTACTTCGCGGTACGCATCGGCACCTGGTTGAGCGAATGGATCGGTGATGTCGGGCAGCAGAAGGCGGTGATCTGGGGTGCGGCATTGTTGTTGTCACTGCCCTTCCTGATCGCCGCTTATCGCAAGCTCAAGGCGCTGTCGATGCTGTTGGCGGAGATGGGGGTCAAGCCGGAGATGGCCGGGCGTCACACTCAGCGTGTGCGCCGCGTGATTGCCGAAGTGATTCCGCTGTTGTCGCTGCTGGTGATCTTCCTGCTGCTGTCGGCACTGTCGGCGAGCATCCTGCCGACCAACGAGCTTTTGCTGGTCATCGCCGTGGTCGCGGCCGTGGTGGTCGCGCTGTTGTGGCGTTGGTTCGTGCGCGTGCATACGCGCATGCAGATCGCCCTGCTGGAAACGTTGGAGAACAGCCGCGATCACTCGCATTGAGGGGTAATCGCTCCCTGCGCAAGACTTCATGGTAGTCCGAGGGGATCAGGCGGTAACGATGTCGCCAGGCGCAGAAAGCCTGGCGATTCTACGAGTAGTTAATGGCGGTGTGCCATTATTTTGCGCATTCGGGTTCAGCTTTCCAGCCAGACGTCCCGCGCCCAGTGCCACACCGACTCCCAGCTTTCCTCGCCAACGATTTCTTCGTCGCCATCCCACAGCACTACCGTGCCGTCTTCCTCGACGCAGTAGTAACTGTCGCCGTCCTGGCAAAGGGGGATCAGGTCGCGTGGTACGCCGGCATCCCAGGCATTGGCGGCAACATCAGGCAAGTAGGTGTGCGACTGCGGGTCGGTGACAGTGACCGGCTCGAGGGAACCGTAGACCACGTCGCTGACGGTCAGCAGGAATTCCTTGAAGACGAAGGGAATGTTGATGAACAGCTGTTCTTCGATTTCGACCAGTTGGTCTTCGTCGGGAAGCTCCAGGGGCACGGGTACTGGCTCATTGGCTTCACGGAGTTGTTCGATCACTTCTTCCACAGTTCACTTCCTCTTACCTTGATGACAACGCTGCGCGTTATACCCTAGTAGCCCAGTGTGGCAAAAGCAAAAACCCCGGGACAGGCCCGGGGTTTTTCTGTGAAGCGCGTCAGAATCAGCCGTTCTGGCGGATACCGGCGAGCATCCAGGGCTGGTTCTCGCCCTGTACACGCTCCATGTGCCAGCTTTCGCTGAAGGCCTCGCCCTGATCGAAGCGCGAGTTCTTCGATACGCCACGGAAGGTCAGGGTAGCGATGGTCTTGTCGGCGCGGTCGTCGACGCCTTCCAGCTGCACATCGAGGTCGTCGATGTAGGTGGACTGGAAGCCATCACCTTGCTCGGCACGCTCACGCTTGAGGAACTCGAGCATTTGCGGGGTAACGAACTCGGCGATCTTGTCCATCTCGTTCGCATCCCAGTGCTGCTGAAGCGTCTGGAAGTGGTTGCGGGCAGCGGCCAGGAAGCTCTGCTCGTTGAACCAGGCCGGGGCGTTGATGACTGGCGCGGCGGCGACAGGCGCGGCCGATCCACCGAAGATCGATTGCGCAGGCTGTTGTTGCACTTCACGCTGGTAAGGAGCGTGGCCGGCGGCTGCGGCAGCTTGCGGCTGCTGCTGGCGACGGCGCGCAGCGATGAAGCGGAAGACCAGGAAGGCGATCAGGCCCATGATCAGGAAGTCGAGGATCTGCATGCCCTGGAAGCCGTCTCCCATGAACATGGAGGCGAGCAGGCCACCGGCGGCGAGGCCGGCCAGAGGGCCCAGCCAGCGCGAAGCACCGCTGGCAGCGGCCGGTGCACGGCCTGGAGCGGTCGGCGCGGCGGCAGGCGTGGTTGGGGAGGCTTGGCGGGTCTGGTGCATAGGCGCAGCGCCCGAGCTCTTGCCACCGCCGAAGCGCTTGGCGTTGGCGTCGAGGCTCAGCGTCAGGCCGACGCAGAGCGCCAGTGCGATGCTAAGAAAACGTTGCATAAGATGGGATTTCCCGTTTTGTGGATTGCACGCGCGTCATGGTGCACATGATCTAGGAGACATGGCTAGCGCAAGAATGTTTCGAGCTTTTGCCTGATCCTGTAATCCGCGTCTGAATCTAGCGTCTGAAAGAGCGTTGCAGGACGAGTCAGCGCGACTCGTCCTCAGATCGCTTCCAGCTTGGCATACCCAAGCATCAGCCACTTGCTGCCTTCGTCGAAGTTCACTTGCACGCGAGCCTGTGCCCCGGACCCTTCGAAGTTGAGGATAACGCCCTCACCAAACACCGAGTGCTGCACGCGTTGGCCAAGGCTGAACGCCGTCTGCGGGATGTTGGCGTTGGCGAAGAGGCTGCTGGCCTGGGTCTGCGCACCGCCGAAAGGACGGCTGACCGAATTGGACAAGCGTACTTCCTGAACCAGACCTGCCGGAATTTCCCGTACGAAACGCGATACCTTGTTGTATGTCTCGCTGCCATACAGGCGCCGGGTCTCGGCGTAGGTCATGATCAGCTGGCGCATCGCGCGGGTGATCCCGACGTAGGCCAGACGGCGCTCCTCCTCAAGGCGGCCAGGTTCTTCCAGGCTCATCTTGTGCGGGAACAGGCCTTCTTCCAGGCCGACCAGGAACACGTAGGGGAACTCCAGGCCCTTGGCGCTGTGCAAGGTCATCAACTGCACACTGTCTTCGTGCTCGTCTGCCTGGGCGTCGCCGGCCTCCAGCGAGGCGTGACCGAGGAATGCCGACAGCGGCGAAAGGTCGGCATCTTCTTCAGTGGATTCGAAGTTGCGCGCAGCGCTGACCAGTTCCTCAAGGTTTTCCACCCGAGCCTGGCCCTTTTCACCCTTTTCTTCCTGGTGGTAGATGATCAGCCCGGACTGCTCGATGACGGTCTGGGTCATGGTGTGCAGTGGCATCTCCATGACCTTGGTCGCAAGGTTTTCCATCAACTCGATGAAACCGCCCAGGGCGCTGGCCGCACGGCCTTTGAGTGCTTTGGCAGCGAGCAGCTGGCACATGGCATCCCACATCGACAGCTGGCTGTGGCGGGCATGTTCGCGGATCGCTTCGACCGTCTTCTCGCCGATGCCGCGTGGCGGAACGTTGATCACCCGCTCGAGTGCTGCATCGTTGCCGCGGCCTTCGAGCAGACGAAGGTAGGCCATGGCGTTCTTGATCTCGGCGCGCTCGAAGAAGCGCTGGCCACCATAGATGCGGTAGGGGATGCGCTCACGCAGCAGGGCTTCTTCGAGCACCCGCGACTGGGCGTTGGAGCGATAGAGGATGGCGATGTCGCTGCGCGAATTGCCGTCCTTGATGATGCGCTCGATGCTTTCGACCACGTAGCGTGCTTCGTCGTGCTCGTTGTATGCCGCGTACAGGGTGAGGGGTTCGCCTTCGCCCAGATCGGTCCACAGCTCCTTGCCCAGACGCCCGCTGTTATTGGCGATCAGGGCGTTGGCGGCCTTGAGGATGCCACTGGTGGAGCGGTAGTTCTGCTCCAGGCGGATCAGTTCGGCGTCGGGGAAGTCGGCGGTGTATTGATGGATGTTCTCGATCTTCGCACCGCGCCAGCCATAGATCGACTGGTCGTCGTCGCCCACAGCCATCAGGCTTTCGCCACCGCCGGCCAGCAGGCGCAGCCAGGCATACTGCACGGCGTTGGTGTCCTGGAATTCGTCCACCAGCAGGTGGCGGAAACGGCGCTGGTAGTGCTCGAGCAGGCCAGGGTTGTCGCGCCACAGGTCGAGAGCGCGCAGCAGCAGCTCGGAGAAGTCGATGACCCCGGCGCGCTCGCAGGCCTGCTCATAGGCTTCGTAGATGCCGCGCATGGTCGCCAGGAACAGGTCGCCGCTGGCCTGGATGTGCTGCGGGCGCAGGCCTTCGTCCTTCTGGCCGTTGATGAACCACTGGGCCTGGCGTGCCGGCCAGCGCTGCTCATCCAGGCCCATCTCGCGGATCACTCGCTTGATCAGCCGCTGCTGATCGTCGCCGTCGAGGATCTGGAAATTCTGCGCCAGGCGCGCTTCCTGCCAGTGGGCACGCAGCAGGCGGTGGGCCAGGCCGTGGAAGGTGCCGACCCACATGCCAGCCGGGTTGATGCCCAGCAACTGCTCGATACGGTGACGCATCTCCGCGGCGGCCTTGTTGGTGAAGGTCACCGACAGAATCGAATGCGGCGAGGCCTGTTCGACCTGGATCAGCCAGGCGATGCGGTGCACCAGCACGCGGGTCTTGCCAGAGCCGGCGCCCGCGAGCACCAGTTGACGCCCACGCGGGGCTGCTACGGCCTGGCGTTGGGCATCGTTGAGGGAATTGAGCAGTAGGGAGAGGTCATCAGTGTGCATCCGGCCATTCTAGGTTGGCGCGGGGGCTGCGGGCAAATGGTCGGGCATTTGTGAAATCATGACATACAGCAGTTTGGCCTGGCCTCGCGCTTGTGTATGCTCCGTGCACGTTCGCGGCTGACCATTATAAGAACACTGCCATATGACCCAGAATTGCGTGGTGATCGACGCATCACCCGAATCGACAAGGAGCGTTCGCAGGCAATTCGCAACCCAGCTCTCCATCGAGCGGACCCGCCTGCTTTACCAGGGCTCCTTGCTGCCCACCCTGTTCATGTTGCTCAACGGCCTGCTTTGCGCCTGGCTGCTGTGGAGCCCTGCCCGCTACCTGCTGGTCGGCGTGTGGATGGTCTGGTTACTGGCGCTGGTGGCCTTGCGGGTGATCCAGGTGGCGGCCTTCGATGCGGCCTCGCCGGAGCGTCAGGCCAAGCCGACCTGGTGGCGGATGTTTCTGGGTGGTTCGGCCTTCAGTGGCCTGACGCTTGGCTGTGCCGCCCTCGCGCTGGTACCGGTGGACAGTTTCGTCCAGCAGGCCTGGGTTTTCGGCCTGCTGGGCGCAGCGGCGCTGTCGGCGAGCGTCGCCTACGCGGTCAGCCTGCCGGCCTTTCTCAGCTTCGTGTTACCCGGCCTGTTGCCGCCGATCGGATTTCTGTTCTTTTATCAGGACGGGTTGCAGCGCGGCTGGGGCTGGCTTGGCCTGATCCTGCTCGGAGCCCTGATGGTGGTGGCCTGGCAGGTCAATCGTCTGATCGAACGCGGTCTGCTTCGGCGCTTTCAGAACCAGGCACTGATCGAGCATCTGCAGGGTGCGCAACGCCATGGCGAGCAATTGAACCAGGCCTTGAGCGCAGAGATCCGCCACCGTTGTCACGCCGAAGAGCAATTGCGCCAAGCGCAGGCCGGCCTCGAGCTGCGGGTGAGCGAGCGAGGCCGGGAGCTGGCGCTTGCCACCCAGGCCCTGGGTGCCAGCGAGCAGCGCCTGAGCCTGGCGCTGGAGGCTAGCGAACTGGGGCTATGGGACTGGGACCTCCAAACCGACGAAGTCCATCACACCCAGCTGCATGCCTTGTTCGGCCTGGAGCCTGGGCAGGTGCGCTCGGTGCGTGCCGACCTCAAGCCGCGCTTGCATCCCGACGATCTGCCGCTACTGCGTCGCACGCTGGTCGAGCACCTCAAGGGCCGCAGCGACGACTATCGCGTCGAATACCGGGTGCGCCACACGCAAGGTCGCTGGTGCTGGATCGAGGACCGGGGACGGGCGGTCGAGCGTGATGCCGACGGCAAGGTCCTGCGCATGCTGGGTACCCGTCGTGACATCACCGCACAGAAGGAACAGGAAGAACAGCAGCGGCTGGCTGCCACCGTGTTCGAAGCGGCGAGTGAAGGCATCGCCATCCTCGATGCGCACTACCAGTTGCTGGCGGTCAACCAGCGATTCTGCGATCTCACCGGCTACGGGCGCGAAGACCTGATCCTGCGTGACCTGCTGGAGCTGCCATGCAGCCGCGACGCCCGTCGGCACAGCCAATCGATCCACCAGGCCCTCGAGCAGCAAGGGCGCTGGGAGGGCGAGCTGGTCGAGGCGCGCAGCAATGGCGAGCTCTACCCGCAATGGTTGCAGCTCAATGGCGTGAGCGATGGACAAGGCAACATCAGCAATATCGTGGCGTTCTTCACGGACCTGTCGGCGCGCCGTGAGTCGGAGGAGCGCCTGCGCTATCTGGCCCACTACGATGACCTCACAGGCCTTGCCAACCGAGCGCTGTTCCGTCTGCGCCTGCATGAGGCGGTGCAGCGTGTGCGCCTGAACGGCCGCAGCCTGGCGCTGCTGCATGTCGATCTGGACCGCTTCAAGCTGCTCAATGAAAGCCTGGGGCACGAACTGGCCGACCAGTTGCTGAAGAAAATGGCCCAGCGCCTGGCCAATGCGGTGCCGGAGGCCGACACCGTGGCACGTATCTCCGGCGACGAGTTCGCCGTGCTGTTCGATGGCTACAGCAATCTTTCCAGCCTGGTGCGGGTCACCACACGCCTGCTCGACAAGCTGCGGGTGCCGCAGCGAGTGGGCGGTCATGAGGTGGTGATCAGTGCATCGGTGGGCATCAGTGTGTTGTCGGAGGCCACTTTCGACCTCAACGCTTTGGTCAGTCAGGCCGACATGGCCAAGCAACACGCCAAGCACCTGGGGGGCGACAGCTTCCAGTTCTATACCGAAAGCCTGCGTGCCAGCACCCTGGAACGCCTGCAACTGGAAAACGATCTGCGCAAGGCTCTCGACGAAAACCAGCTGCGGGTCTACTTCCAGCCCAAGCTGTGCCTGCGTTCCGGCCATCTGCATGCCGCCGAGGCGCTGGTGCGCTGGCAGCATCCACAGTGGGGCATGGTGCCGCCGGGCGAGTTCATCGGGCTGGCCGAAGAAACCGGGTTGATTGCGCCGATGGGTGAGTTCGTCCTGCGTCAGGCGTGTTGGCAGGCATGTGAATGGTTGCGCCAGGGTTGGGAGATCCGTGTGTCGGTCAACCTGTCGGTCTACCAGTTGCGCCAGGGCAAGGTGGTCAGCCTGGTGCGTCAGGTACTGCAGGAGACCGGACTGGCGCCGCACCTGCTGGAGCTGGAGCTGACCGAAAGCCAGTTGCTCGACAATGTCGAGCACATCATCGCCACCTTCCAGCAACTGCACGCATTGGGCGTGAAGCTGGCGATCGACGATTTTGGTACCGGCTATTCATCGCTGAGTTACCTCAAGCGCTTTCCGGTGGACTACGTGAAGATCGACCAGGCGTTCATTCGGGGCCTGCAGGAGGGCAGCCAGGATGCCGCGATCATCCGGGCAATCATCGCCATGGCCAAGAGCCTAGGGCTGGAGGTGGTGGCCGAGGGGGTGGAAACCCAGGAGCAGCTGGCATTCCTGCGTGAACAGGGGTGCGACGAGGCGCAGGGTTACCTGATCAGTCGACCGATCGATGCCGCAGCGTTCAAGACGTTGCTGGAGCGCTCGCGAAGATGACCTGCGCCCCGGCGGCAAGTGCCGGGGCAGGAGATGGTCAGAGGTGCCAGTGTCGGCCCTGATGCGCGAGGAGGCTGTTGGCCTGCTCCGGCCCATTGCTGCCTGCCGGGTAGGTCCGCGGTGCCTGGAAGTGTTCCTCCCAGCCTTTGAGGATCGGGTCGATCCAGGCCCACGCAGCCTCCACTTCATCGCGGCGCATGAACAGCGTCGAGTCACCGTCCAGTACATCCAGCAGCAGGCGCTCGTAAGCCTCCCAGCGGCGTGTCTGGGCGAAGGCCTGGGCCAGGTTCAGGTCCAGCTCGACCGGCGCCAGGCGCATGCCGCGGCCGGGGCTCTTGGTCATCATGCGCAGGCTGATGTGCTCGTCGGGTTGCAACTGGATCAGCAACTGGTTGACCTGGCCGCCGGCGAACAGCTCATGGGGCACCGGTTTGAACTGGATGACGATCTGCGACGAGCGCCGCGCCATGCGCTTGCCGGTGCGCAGGTAGAACGGCACGCCGGCCCAGCGCCAGTTCTCGATATGAGCCTGAACGGCGACGAAGGTTTCGGTATCGCTGTCGTTGTCGACATCTTTCTCGAAGTAGTAGGCCGGGACCTCCTGGCCGCCGATCTTGCCGGCGCTGTACTGGCCGCGTACGGTCTTGTCCTGCACGTCCTGGCCGGTGATGGGGCGCAGCGCACGAAGGATCTTCACCTTCTCGTCGCGCACCGCCTCGGCCTCGAATTGTGCCGGTGGCTCCATCGCCACCAGGCAGAGCAGTTGCAGCAGATGGTTCTGCAGCATGTCGCGGGTAGCGCCGGCGCGATCATAGTAGGCGCCGCGGTTCTCGACCCCGAGGGTTTCGCAGACGCTGATCTGCACATGATCGACCTGGCTGTTGCGCCATACAGGCTCCAGCAGGGCATTGGCGAAGCGCAGGGCCATGAGGTTCTGCACCGTCTCCTTGCCCAGGTAGTGATCGATGCGAAACACCTGGGACTCGTCGAATACCGCGCCGATGGCTTCGTTGATCGCCGTGGCCGACTCCAGTGAATGGCCGATGGGCTTTTCCAGCACGATGCGCGCTTCGCTGTCGGCAAGCCCGGCCAGGCGCAGATTGTTGGCGATGGGCACGAACAGGTTGGGGGCGGTGGCGAGATAGAAGATCCGGGTCAGGCCACCGGGCTCGCCGAGGTAACGGGCCAGGCGCCCGAAATCGGCGCCTTGGGAGGCGTCCATGGCGAAGTAGTCAAGGCGTGCCGAGAAGCGCTGCCAGACCTCCTCGTCGAAGTCGTTGCGGGCGATCTGCGCCCGGCAATGACGCTCGGTGAGCTTGAGGTAGTCGTTGCGCGGCAGGGGGCGGCGGGCCAGGGCGATGATCCGCACGGCGTTGTGCAGGCGACCCTCGCGGTAGAGCTGATAAAGCGCCGGCAGCAGCTTGTGCAGGGCCAGGTCGCCCGTGCCGCCGAAAACCAGAATGTCGCAAGGGATACTCAAGCCACCACTCTCCCACGTTCGTTTAGCTGGGCGGTCAGCCGGTCATGTAGTATAACTACAAGATAGCTACATCCCGGCCAGCCGATCATAACCGAGTCCAGCCTGTGAATCTGTTGCAACATATCGCTCAATCGCGCCACCTGCTGCGCAAATCGGAACTGAAAGTGGCCGATCACGTGCTGCTCGATCCGGCTGCCGTCATGCACAGCTCGATGGCCGATCTTGCCCACAGTGTTGGTATCAGCGAGCCGACCATCGTGCGTTTCTGCCGCGCCATCGGCTGTTCGGGCTTCCAGGACCTCAAGCTCAAGCTGGCGCAAAGCCTGGCGGCGGGCGCCAGCTTCGGCCAGTTCGCCATCCATGAAGACGATTCGGTCGCCGACTACAGCCTGAAGATTTTCGACACCACCTTGCACACGCTGATGGAAGTGCGCGAGCACCTCGACCCGCAGGCGCTGCAGCAGGCGGTAAGTGCCATGGCCCAGGCGCAGCGCGTGGAGTTCTATGGCTTCGGGGCTTCCGGTGCGGTCGCCGCCGATGCCCAGCACAAATTCTTCCGCCTGCTGCTCAGCGCCGCAGCCTATTCCGACCCGCACATGCAGGCGATGTCGGCGGTGACCCTCAAACCGGGTGATGTCGCCGTGTGCATCTCGCAGTCGGGGCGTTCGAAAGACTTGCTGATCACCGCCAACCTGGTGCGTGAAAGCGGCGCCAATCTCATCACCCTGTGCCCGAGCCAGACGCCGCTGGCGGAGCTGTCGACCGTCAACCTGGCGATTGAT
>NZ_VZZS01000027.1:0-37417 GCF_009650575.1 Pseudomonas sp. MNR3A
TTCGCCGCTGCGACTTGCCCCGCGATAGGGCCGGGTCAGCCGCTAGAGATGCTCCAGGCAACCCACCAGGTCGTTGCCCAGCTTCTCCAGCAAACGCTCGTAGCCCTTGCCATCCACCGGATCGTTCCCACCCAGTGCATCCAGCTCCGCCAAGGTCACCGGCAGCCCGGCCACCAGTGTTTCGGCCAGGCGCGGGCGGATCGGCGGCTCGCTGAACACGCAGGTCGGGCCAACTTCCTGCAGACGCTTGCGCATGGCCGCGACATGCTGGGCACCTGGCTGCACTTCGGCGGCGACGCTGAACACGCCGGTATGGCGCAACCCGTACTCGGCTTCGAAATAGTCGAACGCTTCGTGGAACACGAAGTAGGGCTTGCCGGCAATGCCCGCCACACGGGCCTTGATCCGCTGGTCGAGCGCGTCCAGACGCTCGACGAAGGCCTTCTGGTTGGCCTGATAGCGCGCCGCATTGGCCGGATCCGCCGCCGCCAGGTCGTTGGCCATTTTCGCCGAAATCACCCGGGCATTGACCGATGACAGCCACAGGTGCGCATCGAGCGACCCCGGCTGGTGGTCATGGTCGTGATCGTCGTGGTCTTCTTCATGCGAGTGGCTGTCCTCGCCAAAACGACGCAGCTTCATGTCTGCCAACGTCTGCACGGCGATGGTCGGCTTGCTGCGGTTTTTCAGCACGCGCGGCAGGAAGCTCTCCATGTCCGGGCCGATCCAGTACAGCAGGTCGGCATCGCCCACCTTCCGTACGTCGGACGGGCGCAAGGCGTAGTTGTGCGGCGAGGCGCCGGGCGGCAGCAGCACTTCGGGGCTGCCGACACCGTCCTGAACCGCGGCAGCGATCTGCTGCAGGGGCTTGATGCTGGTCAGCACACGCACGTCGGCCTGGGCCGAGAAGGTGATGAAAGCGACAAAGAGAGCAAGGAATCGGGACACAGTGGATACTCGGCTCGTCAGAAACAGGTAACATAATAACGTCTCCATCGATAACCGTCGCCGCCCATGTCAATCACGCCGCTGGCTCACCGTCCCCACGATCATTCCCATTGCGTCCACAGCGCCTTGGCCGAAGCCGACGCCCTGTGCGTCCGCCAGGGTCTGCGCCTGACCGCGCTGCGCCGCCGTGTGCTGGAGCTGGTGTGGCAAAGCCACAAACCGCTGGGCGCCTACGACATCCTCGCCGTGCTCAGCGAACAGGACGGCCGCCGCGCCGCACCACCGACCGTGTACCGCGCCCTGGACTTCCTGCTCGAGAACGGCCTGGTGCACCGCATCGCCTCGCTCAACGCCTTCATCGGCTGCAGCCACCCTGAACACAAGCACCAAGGCCAGTTCCTGATCTGCCGCGAATGCCACGTGGCCATCGAACTGGAGCAGGAGAGCATCAGCGGCGCCATCGTCGCCAGTGCCAAGGCCGTGGGCTTTGCCGTCGACACCCAGACCGTCGAAGTGGTCGGCCTTTGCAGTAACTGCCGGGGCGCCGCATGAGCGACGCGCTGATCCGCCTGGAGCAGGTCGGCGTCACCTTTGGCGGCGAAGCGGTGCTCGACAGCATCGACCTGTCGGTCGCACCACGCCAGATCGTCACCCTGATCGGCCCCAACGGTGCTGGCAAGACCACACTGGTGCGCGCCGTGCTCGGTCTGCTCAAGCCGAACAGTGGCAAGGTCTGGCGCAAGCCGCGCCTGCGCATCGGCTACATGCCGCAGAAGATCCAGGTAGACGCCACCCTGCCGCTTTCGGTACTGCGTTTCCTGCGCCTGGTGCCGGGCGTGGATCGCGCCGCGGCGTTGTCGGCATTGCAGGAGGTGGGCGCCGAACACGTCATCGACAGCCCGATCCAGACGGTCTCCGGGGGCGAGATGCAACGGGTATTGCTGGCGCGGGCGCTGCTGCGCGAGCCTGAACTGCTGGTGCTCGACGAACCGGTACAGGGCGTCGACGTGGTTGGCCAGACCGAGCTGTACAACCTCATCACCCGCCTGCGCGACCGCCATGGCTGCGGTGTGCTGATGGTCTCCCACGACCTGCACCTGGTGATGAGCGCCACCGACCAGGTGGTCTGTCTGAACCGCCACGTGTGCTGCTCCGGGCACCCGGAGCAGGTCAGCAACGACCCGGCCTTCGTCGAGCTGTTCGGCCAGAATGCTCCAAGCCTTGCGGTCTACCACCACCATCATGATCACAGCCACGATCTGCACGGCGCGGTGATCGCCCCTGGCGCCCATGTTCACGGAGAGCACTGCAAGCATGGCTGATTTTCTTCTGTACGCCTTGCTTGCCGGTCTTTCCCTGGCGCTGGTGGCCGGCCCACTGGGCTCCTTCGTGGTCTGGCGGCGCATGGCCTATTTCGGCGACACCTTGTCCCATGCCGCGCTGCTGGGCGTGGCGCTGGGCTTCGTGCTGGACGTCAGTCCCACGCTCGCGGTAACGGTCGGCTGCCTGCTGCTGGCGATCCTGCTAGTGACCCTGCAACAGCGTCAGCCGCTGGCCTCCGACACCCTGCTCGGCATCCTCGCACCCAGCACCCTGTCGCTTGGACTGGTGGTGCTGAGCTTCATGCACGATGTGCGCATCGACCTGATGGCCTACCTGTTCGGTGATCTGCTGGCGATCAGTACCACCGACCTTTCATGGATTCTCGGCGGCAGTGTGTTGGTGCTGGGCTTGCTCGCGGTGCTCTGGCGCCCGCTGCTGGCAATCACCGTGCACGAGGAGCTGGCGATGGTCGAGGGCCTGCCAGTGGCGGCCCTGCGCATGGCGCTGATGCTGCTGATCGCGGTGGTGATCGCAGTGGCGATGAAGATCGTCGGCGTGCTGCTGATCACCTCGCTGCTGATCATCCCGGCCGCTGCGGCACAGCGTCACGCGCGCTCGCCCGAGCAGATGGCCCTGGGCGCCAGCTTGCTGGGCGTGGCAGCGGTTTGCGGGGGGCTGGCGATGTCCTGGTTCAAGGATACGCCTGCTGGTCCATCGATCGTGGTCTGTGCCGCAGTGCTATTCTTGCTGAGCCTGGCATTGCCCAAGCGCTGAAATTTCAGGGTGCGCATTGACGCACCCTGCAACCTTTGCGCCCGTAAAGGGTCTGTAAGACTTGTTTTCGAGCGTGCGCACCTGGGTGTAGACTTGCTCGCTTTTTGCGCAAATAGAGAGTCGCAGGAATGAAGCCGTTCGCCTCCCGTTATCTGCTTGTTGCCGCGTTTTCCCTGTTCCTGGCCGCCTGTTCCAGTGCCCCGGTCGAGCAGCCGGTCGCGCCTGCGCAGCCAGACGCCTGGCAGCAGTTGCAACAGAACATCGCCAGCAACGAGCTGGCCACTGCCGAAGACCAGCTCGCCAGCCTGCAGGCACAGTCGCCGAACGATGCGCGTATCGAGCAATACCAGCGCCAGATCGCCGAAGCCTACCTGCAACGCAGCCAGATCGTCCTGCAGAAAGGCGACGTCAATGCGGCCGCCACTGCGCTGGCCCGCGCCCGTGCACTGATGCCCCAGGCACCAGCGCTGACCGGCGGTGATGCCGTCGCCCATGCTCGCCAGGCCGAGCTGGACAAGGCTGAAGCCGCGCTGAAGGCTGCAGAATCCAAGCCACAGGCACGGGTCATCGACCCGGCGGCACCGAGCACGGTGATTGCACTGAAAACCACGGACATTGCAGCCATGCGCAAGCAACTGGATAACATCGCCGCCGATGTGGTGAATTACCAGTGCGAAGTGGTGTTCCAGGTGCCACGCACTCAGGATGCGCCGTGGCTCAAGACCCTGCTGCAGAAGCGGGTGACGCGGATCGATGCGGACTTTGCGCTGAAGCAGAAGCACGAGATCCAGCGGGCATTGCCAGCACAGGTGGTGCTGGTGCCGCATCAGCGCTGAAACAGCGTCGACATCTTCGCGGGTAAACCCGCCCCCACAGATGCGTACATAACCTGTGGGAGCGGGTTTACCCGCGAACAGATGCTACGGCATCAAGCCGGAATCGCTTCTGCAGCCGCCTCCCGCTCCCATACCCGGTGCCCTTCGACCGCCTTCACAAAGGCTTCCACGGTCTTCTGGTCATCCCCAAGCAGCAACCCCTTGTCCTCCTTGAGCCCCAGCGCCCCCAGGAGCGCCTTGCCATCATTGGCCAGAGCGATCGCCTTGAGGTGCTTGTAGCCCTCGAGCAGGAAGTGCTTGGCCACGCCACTGCCCGCCAGTGCATCCAGCGAGGCCTTGCCAGCGGGCACCAGGATCCCGTCGAACATGACCGAAGGCATGCCCTCCATCGACGCATCCACCGCCAGCGCCTTGCCGCCAGAGGTCTTCACCGGCGCCGAGGTTGGCCCCAGCAGCATGGGACGTGCGCTGTGGGCCTCCAGCGCCTTGACCAACCTGTCGACGCTTTCGTCATCCACGCCATTGGCCACCAGCAACGCGATCTTGCGCCCCTTGATGCCCACATCGCCGGGATGATTCATCTGGCTCAGGGCCGGCGACGCCTTGAGTTTCGATTCCTTACCTTTGACCGTCCCGGTCTTCGGCGCCGGTAGGCCGAGGTTCTGCGCGACAGCGGCTGCAAGCTTCAGGTCGATATTGGCCAGAATCTCATTAACCTCACGCGCACGAATATGCTCGCGCTCCACCTTGCCCAGTTCGAAGCTGTAGGCCTTGATGATGTGCTGTTGTTCGGTGTCGCTCATGCTGTGGAAGAACAGCCGCGCTTGCGAGAAGTGATCGCCGAACGAGTCGCTGCGCTGGCGGATCTTGTGCGCGTCGACGCGCTCCTGGTAGCTCTCGAAGCCACCGTCCTGCGGCGCTGCAGGGGTTTCTTTCGGCCAGCCAGCATCGATCGAGTTGGGCTCGTAGGCGGCGCGGCCCTTGTGAATGGTGTGACGGTGCATGGCATCGCGCTGATTGTTGTCATTGCGCGCCACCGGCCGGTTGATCGGGATCTCGTGGAAGTTCGGCCCACCCAGGCGGCTGATCTGAGTGTCGGTGTAAGAGAACAGCCGGCCTTGCAGCAGCGGGTCATTGGTGAAGTCGATGCCCGGCACGATATGCCCCGGGCAAAAGGCGATCTGTTCGATTTCGGCGAAGAAGTTGTCCGGATTGCGGTTGAGCACCATCTTGCCCAGCGGCGTCACCGGCACCAGTTCTTCGGGGATTATCTTGGTCGGATCGAGCAAATCGAAGTCGAACTTGTGCTCGTCTTCCTCCGGCACGATCTGCACGCCCAGTTCCCACTCGGGATAGTCACCGGTCTCGATGGCCTCCCACAGATCGCGGCGATGGTAGTCGGTGTCCTTGCCCGCCAGCTTCTGCGCTTCGTCCCACAATACCGAGTGCACGCCCTGGCGCGGCTTCCAGTGGAACTTGACGAAATTGGCTACGCCCTCGGCGTTGATCAGCCGGAAGGTATGCACACCGAAGCCTTCCATCATCCGCAGGCTACGCGGAATGGCGCGGTCGGACATGGCCCACATCACCATGTGCGCCGACTCGGGCACCAGCGAAACGAAGTCCCAGAACGTATCGTGGGCCGAGCCGCCGGTAGGTATTTCGTTGTGCGGCTCAGGCTTCACCGCGTGGACGAAATCGGGAAACTTGATCGCATCCTGGATGAAGAACACCGGCATATTGTTGCCAACCAGATCGAAATTGCCTTCATCGGTATAGAACTTGACGGCAAATCCACGTACATCACGCACGGTATCACCTGAGCCACGCGGCCCCTGCACCGTGGAGAAACGTACGAACACCGGGGTGATCTTCTCGGCATCCTGCAGGAAGCCGGCCTTGGTCAGGGCGCTGTGATCGCCATAACTCTGGAAATAACCATGGGCACCGGTACCTCGGGCGTGCACGATGCGCTCCGGGATGCGCTCGTGGTCGAAGTGGGTGATCTTCTCGCGCATGATGAAGTCTTCGAGCAGCGAAGGCCCGCGTGCGCCCGCCTTGAGGGTGTTCTGATTGTCGGCGATACGTACGCCCTGGTTGGTACGCAACGCCTGGCCAGTGGCGTCGTTACGGTCCTGTTCGAGGCTTTGCAGCTTGGCATTGGTGTTGGCGCGGTCGGGCGTCTGGGTACCGGCCAGTTCGCTCTGCTTGGGCGCATCCGTCCTGTTGCTCGACATCTTGGCTCTCCTCATCAGTCTTCAGGCTGCCCGTTCGGGCTTGTTCAAGTAATGACTGGACCGTTTCGCCAAGCGTTCCATCGGGATTACCGGTTGTCGCGTTATGCCGGATCGATTGGTCGATTACGAAATAAATGCTAAGAACAACTATGGGAAAAGGCTAAAATGCGCCACCCCAGCTCACCGCTGACCCCAATTTCCATGCGCCCCACAAGGTTCGCTACGTGATCGAGTTCCAACATGTGCACAAGACCTACCGCGTCGCCGGTAGGGACATCCCCGCCCTGAATCCGACCAGCCTGACCATCGAGAATGGCCAGGTGTTCGGCCTGATCGGCCACTCCGGCGCTGGCAAGAGCACCATGCTGCGCCTGATCAACCGCCTCGAAGCGCCGTCCGGCGGCAAGATCATCGTCGACGGCGAAGACGTCACCGCCTTCGACGCTAACCAGCTGCGCCGCTTCCGCCAGCAGGTCGGCATGATCTTCCAGCACTTCAACCTGCTCGCCTCGAAAACCGTCGCAGACAACGTCGCCCTGCCACTGGTGCTGGCCGGCGAGCTGTCGCGTGCAGAGATCGACAAGCGCGTGAGCCAGTTGCTGGCCCGCGTCGGATTGTCGGACCACGCGAAAAAATACCCGGCACAACTGTCGGGCGGCCAGAAACAACGCGTGGGCATCGCCCGGGCGCTGTCGACCAACCCGAAGATCCTGCTGTGTGACGAAGCCACCAGCGCTCTCGACCCGCAGACCACCGCCTCGGTGCTGCAACTGTTGGCCGAGATCAACCGCGAGCTGAAGCTCACCATCGTGCTGATCACCCACGAGATGGATGTGATCCGCCGAGTCTGCGACCGCGTGGCGGTGATGGACGCCGGGGTGATCGTCGAGCAGGGGCCGGTGGCGGACGTGTTCCTGCACCCGCAACACCCGACCACCAAGCGCTTCGTCCAGGAAGACGAGCAGGTCGACGAAGGCGAGCAGCGCGACGACTTCGCCCACGTGCCGGGCCGCATCGTGCGCCTGACGTTCCAGGGCGACGCTACCTACGCGCCGCTGCTGGGTACCGTGGCCCGAGAGACCGGGGTGGACTACAGCATCCTGGCCGGCCGTATCGACCGCATCAAGGATGTCCCCTACGGCCAACTGACTCTCGCCGTCACCGGCGGCAACATCGACGCAGCGTTCGACCGCTTCAAGGCGGCTGACGTACACATGGAGGTCCTGCGCTGATGGACGCCTTGAATTTCTTCGCCAACGTCGACTGGGCCGAGATTTCCCTCGCCACCGGCGACACCCTGATCATGCTGTTCGGCTCGCTGCTGTTCACGGTGCTGCTCGGCCTGCCACTGGGCGTGCTGCTGTTCCTTTGCGGCCCACGGCAAATGTTCGAGCAGAAGGGCGTCTACGCGCTGCTATCGCTGATCGTCAACATCCTGCGTTCGCTGCCGTTCATCATCCTGCTGATCGTGATGATCCCGTTCACGGTACTGATCACCGGCACCTCGCTGGGTGTGGCCGGCGCCATCCCGCCACTGGTGGTCGGCGCCACACCGTTCTTCGCACGCCTGGTCGAGACCGCACTGCGCGAGGTGGACCGCGGCATCATCGAAGCCACCCAGTCGATGGGCGCCACCACCCGCCAGATCATCACCAATGCCTTGCTGCCGGAGGCCCGTCCGGGCATTTTCGCGGCCATCACCGTCACCGCCATCACCCTGGTGTCCTACACCGCGATGGCCGGTGTGGTCGGCGCGGGCGGCCTCGGCGACCTGGCCATCCGCTTCGGCTACCAGCGTTTCCAGACCGACGTGATGATCGTCACGGTGGTATTGCTGTTGGTACTGGTGCAGATTCTGCAGAGCGTCGGCGACAAGCTGGTCGTACATTTTTCCCGTAAGTAAGCCTAACAGGGTCGGCCCGGCCGTCCCGTTCGGGGGCCGTCGCGGCCCTCACAAGGAGTGATCGATGAAAAAGCTGTTCGCTGTCGTCGCCGCCGTCGCGGCCTTCTCGGCCAATGCCGCCGAAACCCTGACCGTCGCCGCCACCCCGGTGCCGCACGCCGAGATCCTCAACTTCGTCAAGCCACAGCTGGCGAAGGAAGGCGTGGAGCTGAAGGTCAAGGAGTTCACCGACTACATTCAACCGAACGTGCAGGTCGCGGAAAAACGCCTGGACGCCAACTTCTTCCAGCACCAGCCGTACCTGGATGAATTCAACAAGGCCAAGGGCACCAAGCTGGTCAGCGTTGCCGGCGTGCACATCGAGCCGCTGGGCGTCTACTCGGCCAAGATCAAGAAGCTCGACGAACTGCCATCCGGCGCCACCGTGGTCATCCCCAATGACGCCACCAACGGCGGCCGCGCTCTGCTGCTGCTGGACAAGGCTGGCGTGATCAAGCTCAAGGACAACACCAACATCCTGTCCACCGTGAAGGATGTGGCTGAAAATCCGAAGGGTGTGAAATTCCGCGAACTGGAAGCGGCCACCATCCCGCGCGTGCTGACCCAGGTCGATGCAGCGCTGATCAACACCAACTACGCCCTGGAAGCCAAGCTCAATCCAGAGAAGGACGCCCTGGCCATCGAAGGCAGCGACTCGCCGTACGTGAACATCCTGGTGACCCGTGAGGACAACAAGGACGCGGACGCGGTGAAGAAGCTGGTGCAGGCGCTGCACTCGCCTGAGGTGAAGCAGTTCATCAACGAGAAGTACAAGGGCGCTGTGGTGCCGGCGTTCTAAGCCGAACGATCGCGCTGGATTTTTCGCGGGCAAGTCGCAGCGCCGACTTGCCCGCGAAGCTTTTGGGGGTTCATCAATCCCGCTTGACCAGCCCCGGCAACTGCGCCACCAGCTTCTGGTTGTTGAACGGCGCACGAATGAACCCGCGCTGACGCCCGTCCGGCCCGACCACCGCCAGGTTGCCACTGTGATCGACGGTGTACCCTGGCTTGCTGGTGTCCGCCGGGATGAACGGAATGCTCAGGGCATTGGCCAGCTTCTGGGTATCCTCGATGGAACCTGCCAGCCCCACGAAATCCTTGTCGAAATAGCCCAGGTACTGCTTGAGCTGCTGCGCCGTGTCGCGGTTCGGGTCGACGCTTACCAGTACCACCTGCAAACGGTCGATCGCCTCCTTGGGCAACTCGCTCTTCACCTGGCGCAACTGCGCCAACGTGGTTGGGCAGATGTCCGGGCAGTAGGTGTAGCCGAAGAACAGCAACGACCACTTGCCCTTCAACTGATCCAGCGCCACTGGCTGGCCGTTCTGGTCGTTCATGGTGACATCCGGCACGCTGCGGCTCTGCGGCAGGAGGATGATGCCGGCATCGATCAGTTCGGCCGGATTGGCCTCGCTACGGCCATTGAGCACCTTGTTGACGGTCAAGCCCATGATCAGCGCGACCAGGGCAACGAGGATGAAGACGGTTTTCTGGGTTCGGGTCATAGGTTCAGCAACAGGTAGTGGTCAACGAGCAGGGCGATGAACAGCAGGAACAGGTACGCGATAGAGTACTTGAAGGTGCCGATCGCCGCGTGCGGCCGGGTGCCACGGTACAACACCCAGGACCACTGGACAAAGCGCAGCCCCAGCAACAGGGCGCAGGCCAGGTAGAGCGGGCCGCTCATGTGGATGGCGTAGGGCAGCAGGCTCACCGCCAGCAGCACCAGGCTGTAGAGCAGGATGTGCAGCTTGGTGTAGTGCTCGCCGTGGGTCACCGGCAGCATGGGTATCTCGGCCTTGGCGTATTCCTCCTTGCGGTGGATGGCCAGGGCCCAGAAGTGCGGTGGCGTCCAGGTAAAGATGATCAGCACCAGCAACAGCGGCTCCGCGCTCAGGTGGCCGCTGACCGCGACCCAACCCAGCAACGGCGGGGCGGCGCCCGCCAGGCCGCCGATCACGATGTTCTGCGGCGTGGCGCGCTTGAGAAAGCCGGTGTAGACGACCGCATAGCCCAACAGGGAGGCGAGCGTGAGCCAGGCTGTGAGCGGATTGGTGAAGGCCAGCAGCAACGCCATCCCGGCGATTGCCAAGGCCAGAGCGAACGCCAGCGCCGGCAGGGGCGCAACCCGTCCCTTGGCCACCGGCCGCTTGCAGGTGCGGGCCATCAAGGCATCGATGCGCCGGTCTAGTACATGGTTGACTACCGCCGCGCCGCCGGCGCACAGGGCGATGCCCAGATTGCCGAACAGCAGCACCGTCCACGGCACACCCGCGCGGGTGGCGAGGAACATGCCTACCAGCGAGGTGATCAGCATCAGCACCACCACCTTGGGCTTGGTCAGCTCCAGGTAGTCGCGCCAGCCAGCGCGCTGCCGCCCTTGGCTCAGAACCGTCGCCACGTGTCGTTCCTCAGATGATGGGAAACGCCGCCAGGCGTGACCGGCCGCAGGCGCCAGCCCAGGCCGACACGCACCTTGTCGACCACCCGAATGCGGTAGTTCACCAGCACCATGGTCAGCAGCAGCAGGGCGCCCCCGGCGTTGTGCGCCACAGCCACCCCCAGCGGCAGGTGCAGCAGCACGTTGCTGATCCCCAACCCCACTTGCAGCGCCAGGGCAGCAAGCACCAGCCGGGCCAGGCCGGACAGGCCATTGCTGTGCAGCTTCCAGCTCAGCATCAACAGCACTGCCACGACCATCAATGCACCCAGGCGATGGCTGATATGGATGGCCGTACGCGCATCACTGTCGAGCTGCCCGCCCAGGTAGTTGGGGCCGACGTGCTGGGTGAGATGGAAACCGTTGCTGAAATCCGCCGCAGGCCACCATTGACCATGGCAGGTCGGCAAGTCGATGCAGGCGACTGCCGCGTAGTTGGCACTCACCCACCCGCCCAGGGCGATCTGCCCAATCACCACCAGCAGTGCCAGCGCAGCTACCCGACGCAGACTCAACGGCAGCTTGGGCGGTGGCGCAAAGGCCCGGGACAGACGCAGGGATAACAGGAACAGCAAGCTCAGGGTGGTGAAGCCTCCGAGTAGGTGCGCCGTGACCACCTGCGGCCAGAGTTTGAGGGTCACCGTCCACATGCCGAACGCTGCCTGTGCCAGCACCACGGCCAGCAGCAGCACCGGCAACCGGTAGGGCCCACCGTCGCGGCCATGACGACGTACCGCACCTATCGCCAGCCAAGCGATGACCAGCGCCAGGGTGCCGGCAAAATAACGATGCACCATTTCCGCCCAGCCCTTGGCTTCTTCCACTGGATGCTCGGGGAAGTGCAACTCGGCATGGGCCAGTTGCGCATCGGTCTTGGGCACGCCGATGAAGCCATAGCAGCCGGGCCAGTCGGGGCAGCCGAGGCCGGCGTGAGTCAGGCGCGTGTAGGCGCCGAGCAGCACGACGACCAGTGCCAGCAGGGTGGCGAACACAGCGAGTCGGTAACCGGGTCTGGCCATGCTGGCCTCCTAGCCGATGTTGGACAGCTTGAGCAGGTGGCGCAGGTCGTCGAGCACATGCTTGCCCTTGACCTTGGCGTCGTAGCGCAGCACCAGGTTGCCGTGGGGATCGACGATCCACAGTTGCGCGCCGGGCTCGACGACCTTTGTGCGATAGCGGTCGGCATCCAGCGGATAGCGCTGCAATTGCGGATACTCGCGCTCGAGCAGCGCCTGGTAGTCGCCACTCAAGGGCGTCGCGGTTGCCAGCGCATGGCTGGCGCGGCTGGCATCGCGGCCAAGGCCGACCTGGATCTGTCGGGCGAGGTAGACCAGTTGCTGGCAGTCCTCGGTGCAGGCATCGGGCGTGCTGACCAGCAGTTGCCAGCGCTCGTCCTGAGCCTGGATGCCGATATCGGCGCGGCTTTGGCCGTTGCCGATCATCACGCCATGGTAGCTGCGCCCCTCCGGCACCCAGAACTTGAGCTTGTACATGCTGGTGGCGAGGATCATCGGACCGAGGGTCACCAGCAGGATCAGGATCAGTTGCAAGCGCCCGCGGGTGCGGGACTTGCGCCCTTCAGGCACGTCCAGTGGACTCGTGGCGGCGGCCATGGCGTTTCTCCTTGTTGTCGTTGTGCCAGCCGAAATACAGGTACAGCAGCACCAGCGCCGTGCTCAGGGCGAACCACTGCACGGCATAGCCGAGGTGTTTTTCCGGGCCCATGGCAACGACCGGCCAATCCAGCCGATAGCTGGCAGGGCCTGGTTCCAGGCGCAGTTCATGGGCGAAGCCTTCGCGCGCCAGCTGCTGCCAGAGCTGCGCGGGATCGACAGCGGTCAGCAGGTGCGGCCACTGGCCGCCAGGCGGGTCGGGGTGCAGCTGAAAGCTGCTGCCTGGCGGCACATAGACCGTGGCCTGCAACGCCAGGGGCTGGGCCGGGGTGTCGAAACGCACAGGCACACGGCGGTCCGGCCAGGGCAACCAGCCGCGATTGACCAGCAACCACTGGCCACTGGCCTGGTCGTGGAAGGGTTGCAGCAGCTCGACACCGGCCTGGCCGTCGCGCAGGCGGTTGTCCAGCAGCAGGCTGTGCTCGGGGTCGAACTGACCGAACAGGCGCACGCGGTAGAAGGCCGGGTCAGGCAGTTGCACAAGCTGCGCCACGGCCACCGGCGCCTCGATGCGCCGCTCGGCGTAGCTGTCGAGCAGTTGGCGCTTTTCTTCGGCCCGGCGCAGTTGCCAGCAGCCAAGCGCGATCAGCCCCGGCAGCAGCGCGAACACCACCAGGGTCGGGACCAGCCCTGGGCGAAATGGCCTCACCGCGGCCTCGCCCTGTCGATCGCTATACTTGTCCACATCACTGCATCCCCCCGGAGTTTCGCCATGCTCAAGGCCGCGATTGTCCTGATGCTGTTGGCCACCATCGCCAGCCTGTTCAGTGGCCTGGTGTTCTTGGTCAAGGACGATGACCACTCGACCCGCTTGCTCAAGGCCCTGACCGTGCGCGTCATCCTGGCCGCCCTGACCGTCGGCCTGGTGGCCTGGGGCTTCATCAGTGGGCAGCTGGTTTCGCACGCGCCGTTCTGAATCACCCCACCCACAGGGTCCACCTTGCGGCTAAAGCACATACACAAAGATGAACAACCCCACCCACACCACATCCACGAAGTGCCAGTACCAGCTGGCCGCCTCGAACCCGAAATGCTTGTCCGGGTTGAAATGCCCGCGCAGCACGCGCACGAACATCACGATCAGGATCAAGGTGCCGAGCGTGACGTGCGCACCATGAAAACCGGTGAGCATGAAGAAGGTCGCACCGTAGATTCCCGAGCCCAGGGTCAGGCCAAGGTGCACGTAGGCCTCGTAGTATTCGTAGGCCTGCAGAGCCAGGAACGATAGCCCCAGCAGGATGGTCAGCCCCAGCCACAGTTTCAGCGCACCGCGATGGCCCTTGCGCAGGGCATGGTGGGCGATGGTGATGGTGACGCTGGAGCTGACCAGCAGGAGGGTGTTGATCAGCGGCAGGTGCCAGGGGTTGATGATGTCCTTGGGCGGCGGGAACAGCTTCGGATCGGGCGTGTGCAGCAACGGCCAGACGAACTCGAAGCTGGGCCAGAGCATATGCGTCACGCCCTTGGCACCTTCGCCGCCGATCCAGGGTCCGGCCAGCACCCGCACATAGAACAGCGCCCCGAAGAAGGCCATGAAGAACATCACCTCCGAGAAGATGAACCAGCTCATGCCCCAGCGGAACGAGCGGTCCATCTGCGCGCTGTACAGCCCGGCGTGGCTCTCCTTGACCACCGCACCGAACCAGCCGAACAACATGTAGGCCAGAAACAGCGCACCGACGAAGAAGATCAGCGGCCCGTGGGATTCCGGGTGTCCGGCCTTGAGGTCGTTGAACCAGGTACCCAGGCCGAACACCGTGATGAACAGCCCGATAGTGGCGATGATCGGCCACTTGCTCTGCGCCGGAACGTAGTAGTGCTCATGACTTGCCATTGCTGTTCTCCTTGCCTCAGCGGGCGTCCTGAACGTCCTGTACCGCGGCATGGGCGACCGGCGGGTGACGCGCAGTGATGTCGAACAAGGTGTAGGCCAGGGTCAGGTGCTTCACATTGCCCGGCAGGTCGCGGTCGACGATGAAGCGCACCGGCATCTCGATGCGCTCGCCGGGCTGCAGCACCTGCTGGGTGAAACAGAAGCACTCGGTCTTGTGGAAATACGCGGCCGCTTCGGCCGGGGTGATGCTAGGAACGGCCTGCGCACTCATCGGCCGGTCGGTCGGGTTGTGCGCAACGAACACCATCTGGTTCACCGCACCCGGATTCACTTCGAGCTGGTCAGCGGTGGAGTAGAAGTCCCAGACCATGTCGCTGGCGTTGGTCGACATGAACTGCACCCGCACCGTGCGCGAGGGGTCGCTGACCTGGCTGCCCTCGTACTGCCCGCCCGTCTTGCCGTTGATACCAAAGGCCTTGCACATCACGTCGTAGATCGGCACCAGGGCAAAGCCGAAGGCGAACATCACCACCGTGAGCATCAACAGGCGCAGCACCAGGCGTTTGAGCGACAGGCCGGTCATCGCGTCAGTCTCCTATTTCACTTCCGGCGGGGTCTGGAAGGTGTGGTAGGGCGCAGGCGAGGGCACCGACCACTCCAGCCCGTCGGCGCCATCCCAGGGCTTGGCCGGAGCCGGCTCGCCGCCGCGGATGCACTTGATGACGATGAACAGGAAGAAGATCTGCGTGGCGCCGAACATGAACGCACCGATGGAGGAGATCATGTTGAAGTCGGCGAACTGCAGGTTGTAGTCCGGAATCCGTCGCGGCATCCCGGCCAGCCCGACGAAATGCATGGGGAAGAAGGCCAGGTTCATGCCCACGAACGACAGCCAGAAATGCAGCTTGGCCAGGGTTTCGTCGTACATGTGCCCGGTCCATTTCGGCAGCCAGTAGTAGGCCGAGGCAAAGATGCCGAAGATCGCGCCCGGCACCAGCACGTAATGGAAGTGGGCGACCACGAAATAGGTGTCGTGGTACTGGAAGTCCGCCGGGGCGATGGCCAGCATCAAGCCCGAGAAGCCGCCGATGGTGAACAGGATGACGAAGGCGATGGCGAACAGCATCGGCGCCTCGAAGGTCATCGCGCCCTGCCACATGGTGCTGACCCAGTTGAACACCTTCACCCCAGTGGGCACGGCGATCAGCATGGTGGCGTACATGAAGAACAGCTCGCCCACCACCGGGATGCCGACCACGAACATGTGGTGAGCCCAGACGATGAACGACAGGAAGGCGATCGCACCGGTGGCATAGACCATCGAGGTGTAGCCGAACAGCGGCTTGCGCGAGAACGCCGGGATGATCGAGCTGACCGCGCCGAAGGCCGGCAGGATCATGATGTACACCTCGGGGTGGCCGAAGAACCAGAACACGTGCTGGAACAGCACCGGGTCGCCGCCACCCGCCGCGCTGAAGAAGCTGGTGCCGAAGTGGATGTCCATCAGCATCATCGTGACCACGCCGGCCAGCACCGGCATCACCGCGATCAGCAGGAAGGCGGTGATCAACCAGGTCCAGACGAACAGCGGCATCTTCATCAGCGTCATGCCCGGGGCGCGCAGGTTGAGGATGGTGGCGATGACGTTGATCGCGCCCATGATCGAACTGATACCCATCAGGTGGATGGCGAAGATGAAGAAGGTGACGCTGGCCGGCGCATAGGTGGTCGACAGCGGCGCATAGAAGGTCCAGCCGAAGTTCGGCCCGCCGCCGGGGCTGAACAGGGTCGAGACCAGCAGCAGGAAGGCCGCCGGCAGCAGCCAGAAGCTGAAGTTGTTCATACGTGGCAGGGCCATGTCCGGAGCGCCGATCATCAGCGGAATCATCCAGTTGGCCAGGCCGACGAACGCCGGCATCACCGCGCCGAACACCATGATCAGCCCGTGCATGGTGGTCATCTGGTTGAAGAACGCCGGCTCCACGATCTGCAGGCCCGGCTGGAACAGCTCGGCGCGGATCACCATGGCGAACGAGCCGCCAAGCAGGAACATGGCGAAGCTGAACCACAGGTACATCGTGCCGATGTCCTTGTGGTTGGTGGTCAGTACCCAGCGCATCAGGCCCTTGGCCGGACCATGCGCATGGTCATGGCCGTGGTCGTCGATCACTGCACTCATGTCCTGTCTCCTGCAATCCGCTGATTGCCACGGCTAACCCGGTTCATTGCGCGTCCGCCTGCTTGAGCGCCAGCACGTCCTTCGGCGTGACCATGTCGCCCTTGTTGTTGCCCCAGGCGTTGCGTTCGTAGGTGACCACCGCTGCGATATCGACCTCCGACAGTTGCTTGCCAAACGCCGCCATGGCGGTGCCGGGCTTGCCATGGAAGACGATGCCCAGGTGGGCTTCCTTGGGCCCGGTGGCGATCTTCGAGCCCTTGAGCGCCGGGAACATCGGCGGCAAGCCCTGGCCTTCGGCCTGGTGACAGGCCACACAGGTGGTGTGGTAGACCTTGTCGCCACGCTCGACCAGCTCTTCGAGCGTCCACTCCTTGCTGGTCAGCTCCTTGAGCTTGGCTGCTTCGGCCTTGCGCTCGCCGAGCCAGGTGTCGTAGTCGGCCTTGGACTTCACCTCGACCACCACGGGCATGAAGCCGTGGTCCTTGCCGCACAGCTCGGTGCACTGGCCGCGGTAGATGCCCGGCTTCTCGATGCGCGTCCAGGCTTCGTTGACGAAACCGGGAATGGCATCACGCTTGACCGCAAAGGCCGGCACCCACCAGGAATGGATGACGTCGGCGGCGGTCACCAGGAAACGCACCTTGGCCCCGACCGGCAACACCAGCGGCTGATCGACCTCGAGCAGGTAATGCTCGTCCTTGGGCGCCTGGTTGCGGATCTGCTCGGAAGGGGTGGCGAGGTTGCTGAAGAATTCGACGTCCTGGCCCAGGTACTTGTAGTGCCATTTCCACTGGTAGCCGGTGACCTGAATATCGATGTCCGACTCGCTGGCGTCGTAGATGTCGATCAGGGTCTTGGTGGCCGGGATGGCCATGGCGACGAGGATGAGGAACGGGACGACCGTCCACATGATCTCGACCCAGGTGTGCTCGTGGAAATGCGCAGGCTGCTGGCCGGTGGAGCGGCGATGGATGACCATCGACCAGAACATCGCGCCGAACACCACGACGCCGATGACCACGCAGATCCAGAAGATGGTCATGTGCAGGTCGAACACGGCGTGGGAGACTTCCGTCGCCCCCGGAGACATGTTCACGGTCCAGGCCGCGTGTGCCTGACCGAACACCGTCCACAACAGGAGGCCCATCCAGACATGTGGATGTCGCATCATTGCGGGTTCCCCTTATCGTTCTTGTAGTCCCGGAGGCATGGACGACGTTTTCTACGACATAAGGGGGGGAACGGGGGTCAAGACTGCCTGGCTTCGACGACCGAGCCCCCTGCAAACGGCAGTCGGGCCTCATCAACGAATCACGTTCAAGCGGAGTATAGACAGCGGCCAATGGCACGCAACGCGTGATGTGAAAACAACTTCACGCACTGGCTGAAATTGCTGAAAGGATTATTCCAGAGCGTTCGGGGCACAATAGTGGCACATTGATATAACCCAGCGGAACAAGTGCCTTGTTGTTATAACAAATGCGTCTTAGCAATCTACGCAGCCGAGCTAACTTAGTGTCTTCCGTTTGTAACGCCTTGTCCCTGGAGTTGTCATGAACATCGCAGCTGTACGCGAGCAGATCGAACACGCCCATCAACATGAGAGCCGCACAGGCCAACTGAAGCAACGCCTCGAACAACAACTGCCTCACCTGCATCCTTCGATCCAACTGCCCCCGCAGGACGCCCAGGGTACCTTGACGCGCTTCGTCCGCGCCTACATCGACCAGGTTCCGGAATTGCTCGAAGCGGCCAACGCCGTCGCCCGCGAGGCCGGCATCGAGTCGCAGATCAAGCCGGTGCTGAAAATCGCCGAAGCCTATTTCCTGCAGCCCCCGGAGGTGATGCAGGGACAGGTCGGCCTGGATTGCCTGCTCGATGAAGCCTATCTGGCCCATCGTCTGGTCGAGGAGGTCAACGACCTGTATATCCGCCACTTCCAGCAGCCGCTGATTCCGGTGGACACCACCGTGGCCAACCTCATCGCCCACCAGTTGATCGGCGAGGACTTCGCCAACCAGCTGGATGAAGTGGTGCATCACTCGGTCGAAGAAATGCTCGATGACGAAAGCTTTGCCGTGGAGTCGGTCGAAGCCTATCGCAACACCCTCAGCAGCCCCGAGACCGGCGCAGCCTGGAAGCGCTGGCCGTGCCTGTCGCGCCAATTGAGCGTGGAGCTGGCGCTGTAATACGACGATTCGATCATTGACGGGGCGCAATGCGCCCCTTGATGGTTGCGGGCGCTTTCGGATCGATCGCCAATAGTGGCAAAATGCCTCAACCCCTTGTTTGAGGCATGGATGCTGAAGCCCTCCCTTTTTTCCCTGCGCCAGGCGCTGTTCGGCCTGTCAGTCGTACTGATCGCGTTGCTCGACCCCTTCGGTATCGCCAGCTCGACCGACGATGCCTCGTCGCGCTGGCTCAACCGCCTGTTGGCAGCTACCTACGCCGACAAGGGCCAGCAACAGGTCGTGGTGGTCTTGATCGACGATGACTACCTGCTGCGCAACGACACCTACTGGCCGCTGCCGTACAACGAGCAGAGCAAGCTGTTCAAACGCCTGCTGGCCTATGAGCCGGCGGCAGTGTTCGTCGACCTGCTCTACAGCCACGACCACTCGCGTGAAATCCCCGGGCAGCCCCCACGCATGGAAAGCCAGCTGCTGGCCAATGTGTTCGAACGCTATCGCCAGCAGGATATCCCGCTGTACCTGGCCGATACCGGCCTGCCGCGGGCAAGCGAAGGCGCGGTCAACACCCTGCCGCGCCTGGCCGAGGTCAGCACACCAGCGCTGGTGAGCTGGAGCGACTTCGGCAACCAGTACCCGCTCGCTGTGAAGACGCCCTTGGGCACGCTGGAAACTCCGGCCCTGCGCCTCTACCGCGACTATTGCCGCCACCAGGCATGCACAGACCTGCCCGCAGACCCCGCCAGGGCTGCCGAGCTTGCTCCGATGACCGTGCAATGGGGCGTGTACCGCTCGCCCGAGCAGGAAAAGGTCGCCGATGTCAGCACCTGCGATATTCCGGGATTGTTCGAGCAACTGAAGCAGGCGGTGTTCTGGAAGCTGGGCAAACAGGCACGGGCGACCTGCGCGTACACCCTGACGCTGTCGCCTACCGACCTTGAGGTCACCGACCCGGACGACCGCAAGCTGCTCGAATCACTGCTGCGCGGGAAGCTGGTCCTGGTCGGCGCGCAGATCGCTGGCACCGGCGACCTCACCCAATCTGCGCTGCACGGCAAGATTCCCGGCGTCTACTGGCATGCCATGGCCCTGGACAACCTGATCAACTGGGGCATGAACTACTACCGGGCCACGCCCAGCCTCGCCGACCTCGGCATTCCGGCAGGCTCCGTCGATGTGCTGGATATCCTCGAACTGCTACTGCTCGGCGGCATCACCCTGCTCAAGGGCAGCCTGGACGCCCCGCTGTTCACCCGCGCGCTGTTCATCCAACGGCGTCGCCCAAGGCTGCGGCCACTGGCTGCCTGGGCCTTGGTACTCGCCGCCATCGTCCTGCTCAGTTGCGGGCTTTGGCACTACAACTACACGCCGGCCAACGTGCTCGGCCTGTTGCTGTTGTCGCTCACGTTGTTCAGCGCAAGGATCCAGGCCCTGTTCGCCAACAGGGCCTGACACCCGGAATTTCTCTATCAAAGGACCCCAGAGATGATCAAGAGCTCCCTATTGCTGCTGTCGCTGCTGGTCAGCCAGAGTGTGATGGCCACCCCCGAGCCGGTAGTCGAAGCCTGGCTGCGCAAGTCGGTGGCAGTGCTGGACGACCAGGGCAAATCGCTGCGCCAGGTCGACAGCAGCAGCCTGCCAAAAGCGCCCAAGGTGCTGCAGTACAACAAGGAGCTGGACATCATCCAGGTAGGCCTGCCCGAGGGTAACGTCTGGATGGACACCATGGCGGTACGGGTGAACCCGCCGTTGAACATCGTCAAGTTCCCCTGCCAGACCCTGCAAAGCGGCTATTCCGACGACCACCAGAACAACTCGACCATCGGCTACGGCGCCGGGTGCAAGAAATGAGTGCGGGCAAGCTCAAGGGCGTCGCTGCCGCCCTGTCGCTGGCAATGCTTGGCGGCTGCAACACGCTCAATGGGGCCAACGACGCCTTGCAGAACCTGGTCGGCCCCTCGACCCAGTCGCGGCTGGACGGGCGTTATGTCGATCATCAGGACGTGCGTTCGTATTATCGGCTCGACCCACAGAAAACCCAGCAACTGCGCTTGAGCTTCGACGGCCGGGCGATTCCCGCCGACGAGATCCGCCAGCAGAACCTGGTGCGCATCCCGGCCCTGGAGAGCTATCTGCAAGGTATCGTCAACCGCCTGGCCAAAGGCTGGCCGGGGCAGGCACCGAACCTGCAGGTACGCATCGTCGACAGCTACGCCTTCGGCCCCTCGGCCGACCCCTACGGCAACCTGTTCGTGCCGCTGGGCATGCTCGACAACGTCGAGAGCGAGGATGAAATCGCGGCCATGCTCGGCCACGAGATGAGCCACGTGCTGCTGCGCCATCATGATCGCCGGGCAGCGTTCCAGGAGCAGAAACAGTTGCTCACCAACATCACCACCACGGTGGTGATCGCAACCGTGGCAAAGAATACCGGACGCAACAAGCAGACCGGCGCGCTGTTCAGCAAGGACCCGGTGGGTACGCAGAAGGCCATCGGCAATACCGTGCTCTACACCTCGCTGGCCAACAGCTTCTCGGACAATGTCTGGAGCACCGCCTGGGGCCGCACCCAGGAAGACCAGGCTGACCTGCTCGGCGCCGACCTGATGATCCGCGCCGGCTACGCGCCGCGGGCTTCGAGCGTCAGCCTGCAACGCCTGGAAGACTTCCAGGGCAAGCAGAAGCCTTTGCTCGCAAGCTTCCTGCAAGAGCGCCAGACGGCGATGACCGACTCGCTGAAAAAGCTCGACCTCAACCGCACCACCCAGGAACTTCAGACCCTGCTCAACCAGGGCTTGGGCACGGCATTGAACGCCACCGGCCAGTACCTGACCCGCTCGCACATGTCGCCGATCCAGCGAGACGAAGAGCTGCGCCAGTATCTGGACCGCGAATACCAGCAACAGACCCAGGCGCGGGTAAACCGTCGCACCTGGCCGCAGGTGCGCGATTCGGCGACGGTGCAGCGTTCGCTGCAGGCTTACCGTGACGCCTACGCAGCCACCGCCGCACTGGAGCAGAAGAAGACCCGCGAAGCCGAGGCCTTCGTCAGCCGTGCGCTGGCGTCTCCTGTCGGTAACCAGCCAGGCATCCGGCGTGCGGCTTTCGCCGTGCATTCGGCGCAGGGCAACGGCCGCGCGGCCCTCGCCGACCTGCAGGGCATCCAGGACTGGTCGCTGGCAAGCCCGATGGTCTATGACTTGATCATCGGTCATCACCTGCGCAACCGCGATCCCCAGGCAGCGCTGGGGATGATCGACAAGGCCGAACAGAACCTGGGCTCAGAGGAGTTGTTCATCACCGAGAAGCTGCTGGCCAGTCGTCAACTCAAGGCCGATGACCAGGTAAAGCAGGTACTGCGCAAATGCGAGCAGTACCCCAGCCGTAAAGAAGGCTGTCGCAAGCTGGTGCCCAAGTCGGCCTGAGACTTGGGCACACGACGCCTCAGACCTGCGCGCTGCGTCGCAAGCGGCCCTCGATGCGCCGCTTGAGCCCGCGCTGCTCGATGGACAGACGTGAGCCGGCGGCGCGGCTCGCGCGCCCCCAGTCCTCGAGCAGCTCCAGCACCGAGTGGTCGATGTAGCTCAGGTTCGCCAGCGGTACATGCAGATGCGTCCCGGCAGGCACGCTTTCCAGCACCTGGGTCAGGGCAGGCACCTTGAGGAAGGTGGCCGCACCGCTCAGGCGCAGCTCCATGTGCCCCTGGCGCGGCAGCTCGACCAGGTTGATCTTGAGGCGCGCCGCCTTGAACGCCAGCTTGAGCAAGGTCAGGGCAAAGCCCAGCAGCACCCCGGTCAGCAGGTCGGTGAAGATGATCGCCAGCGCCGTGGCGGCGTAGGTGAACATCGGCATCCGGCCATAGCGCCCGAGGCCGCGGAAGGCCTTGAAATCGACCAGCTTGATACCGGTGTACACCAGCACGCCCGCCAGGCTTGCCACCGGAATCTGCTGCAGCACGCTGCTCAGCACCACCACGAACGCCAGCAACCACAGGCCATGCAGGATCGCCGAGGCGCGAGTCTTTGCACCGGCCTGAACGTTGGCCGAACTGCGCACGATCACGCCAGTCATCGGCAATGCCCCCAGCACACCGCACAGCATGTTGCCGATACCTTGCGCCGACAGCTCCCGGTCGAAATCCGAACGCTGGCCGTTGTGCATGCGATCCACCGCCGCAGCCGACAGCAGCGTCTCGGCGCTGGCGATGAAGGCCAGGGCGAAGGCGGCCACCAGCAAGGTTGGATCGGCCAGTTTGAGCAGGTCGTCCGGACGGATCCAGTCGATCGCCTCCGACAGGTCTGCAGGCACCTGCACACGGTTGACCGGCAGCGCCAGCCAGATGCTGATCGCGGTCATCGTCGCCACGCCCAGCAAGGCACCGGGGATGAAGCGCAGGCGCTGCGGGCGCCAGCGTTCCCAGCCCCACATCATCGCGATGGTGCCCAGGCCCAAAGCGCCGGCCTGCCAGCCATTGCCGGCGGCTTCAAACGGTAATGCCGAGGCCAGGGTCGCGGGAAAGCCCAGCAGGTTCTCGACCCCCGAGGGCTGTGGCGCGCTGTCGAACATGACATGCACCTGCGACAGCACGATCAGCACGCCGATACCGGCCAGCATGCCGTACACCACCGCCGGTGCAGTGACGCGAAACCAGCAGCCCAGGCGCAGCCGCCCGGCCAGCAACTGCAACAGGCCTGCCAGCAGCAGGATCGGCCCGAGCATGGCCACGCCATGCTGGCGCACCAGCTCGAACACCAACACCGCCAGGCCCGCGGCCGGGCCGCTCACCTGCAGGGGCGAGCCGGCCAGGAAGCCCACGACGATGCCACCGATGATCCCGGTGATCAGCCCCTTGGCGGGCGGCATGCCCGAGGCGATCGCGATGCCCATGCACAGCGGCAGGGCCACCAGGAACACCACGACCGAAGCCAGCAACTCTCGCGGCAAGGCCGCTTTTATCTGTGTCATGTTCACCATAACGCTCCTTTTCTGATTCACGGCCATTCCACTGGCCGACGGCACGGGGATCCCTGAATCGCGCGCAGGCGCGGGCCGCCAGCAGGATTGCCGGCAAGTAGGTCAGGGAAATTCAAGGCAGCAGAAAGCCCTGCCGCGCCTGGTGGGCGCAGCCGGCTATCAAGGTTTTTTCAGGTGTTGGGGTCGCTTAGTAGCGGCCTCTCGGAGTTGCGCACGGCACTGGCTCGCCAGCAGCCAGGGGCAGGAAGCTGTCGCTCGCGGCGTCGTAGGCTTCGATGCGGCTGGTTTCGATATCGTAGATCCAGCCGTGAATGTAGAGCTGTCCGGCCGCCAGGCGCGAGGCGACCGAAGGGTGGGTACGCAGGTGATGCAACTGAGCGATGACGTTTTCCTTGGTCAGCACCTGCATGCTCTCGTGTTCCGTTTCGCACGAGCAGTTGCTCTCGACCACGGTACGCGCCACTTCGGCGTGGCGCAGCCAGGCGGAAACGGTCGGCATCCTGGTCAGCGACTGCGGGTTGAGCACCGCGCGCATCGCACCGCAGTCGGAGTGGCCGCAGACGATGATGTGGTGAACGCCCAAGGCCAACACGGCGTATTCGATGGCGCTGGAAACACCGCCGTTCATCTGCCCGTAGGGCGGTACCACGTTGCCGACGTTACGGGTCACGAACAGATCGCCCGGCGAGCTCTGGGTGATCAGTTCAGGCACGATGCGCGAGTCAGCGCAGGTGATGAACATCGCGCGCGGCTTCTGCGCGGTGGCGAGCTTCTTGAACAACTCCTGCTGCTCGGGGAAAACGTCATGGTGAAACTTCAGGAAGCCGTCGACGATGTGCTTCAGGGCGGCATCGGCGCTCTCGGCGGGAGCGGCCGGAACGGGCTTGGATGGGTCCTTGACGGGCATGATTCATCCTCTTGACGGTTTGTAGGTAAGTTCCATTTTACCGGGGAAAGATTCTGGCTATGCGGAGAATTAGATGACGCGCACAGGTAATAAATCACAGTCGCTGTGGACTGACTTCCTACGCTAGCGGAGAAAACTTAACTGAAACTGAATTCGGAGGCTCTAGAACGGGCGTTCCAGGTTTTCGAGGGGAGGCTTTGATAATAGCAAAAAAGCATCAGCCGCCAATACCCTCCAATGAAATTATTGGTAGGTATTAGTCAGGTTACAGGGTAGTGAAACTGTACGGTGGTGGCCTCTTCGTGGGTGAACCCGCTCCTGCAAGACCTTCAGCGTCTCAAAACAACGCCATCTGCTCCCCAGGTGGGCAGAACGCCGTGCAATCCAGAGCCAACCCCTCCCGCCCTTCAAACCCCAACTGCCGTGACGCCTTGCGAAAACGCTGCGCCAGCAGCTCGGCAAAGACTCCTTCACCCCGCATCCGCGCGCCAAAGCGGCTGTCATACAGCTCACCACCCCGGCTCTGACGAATCAGGCTGAGCACGTGGGCCGCACGCTGCGGATAATGGTCCTGCAACCACTGTTCGAACAACGGCGCCACCTCCAGCGGCAGGCGCAGCATCATGTAGGCGGCGCTCTGCGCGCCAGCTTCCTTGGCGGCCTGAAGCAGGTGCTCCAGTTCGCTGTCGTTGATCATCGGGATCATCGGCGAACACAGCACCCCCACCGGCACACCCGCCTCGCGCAACACGCGGATCGCCCGCAGGCGCGCCTTGGGTGCCGCCGCGCGGGGCTCGAGGGTGCGTTTGAGTTCGTCGTCGAGGGTGGTCAGGCTGATCATCACCCGCGCCAGGCGCTGGCTGGCCAGTTCGCTCAAGAGGTCCAGGTCTCGTAGCACCAGCGAGCCCTTGGTGACAATGGTCACCGGATGGCGGTAGCGCAGCAGCACCTCGAGCAGGCGACGGGTCAACTGATGCTCGCGCTCTATGGGCTGGTAGGGGTCGGTGTTGGCGCCGAGGTTGATCGGGGCGCAGACATAGCCCGGCTTGCTCAACTGCTGCTCGAGCACCTCGGCGGCATTGGTCTTGGCGATGAGCTTGGTCTCGAAGTCGAGGCCGGGGGAGAGGTCCCAATAGGCGTGGCTGGGCCGGGCGTAGCAATAGATGCAGCCGTGTTCACAACCGCGGTAAGGATTGATCGAACGGTCGAAGGGCAGGTCGGGCGAGGTATTGCGGGCGATGATGGTCTTGGCGGTTTCGATCCGCACCTCGGTGCCCTGGGTGAGGGGGACTTCCTGGTGCCAGCCGTCGTCCTCGACCACCGAATGGCTGGGGGCGAAGCGGTTGTGGGGGTTGGTGGCAGTACCGCGACCACGGACTGGGGTTGGTTTCATGGTGGAAAAACCGGATTGCTGTATATGAATACAGTAATCCGGGTTTGCACAGAAGACCAGTGCCGTCAGGCGGACAGGGTCAGTCGGGCTTCTTGAGCTTCGGATTCGGGAAGAACTGAACCGTCTGCACCTTTACCGGCTCGGCCTTGACCGCTTGCTGGTTTACCCGGGTACCGAGCTCCTTGGGCACCGACAAGCCCTGCTCGTTGAGGGTGTCGGTGAAGCCGCAGGCCACACACTCGCGGTGTGGCACGCCGTCTTCGTTCCACATCATCAGCTTGTCGGGCTCGCTGCACGCCGGGCATACCGCCCCGGCGATAAAGCGCTTCTTGGTCTTGATCACGCCGCCCTCACTCATGCCGCCGCATCCTCGGTCAGGCCACTATGACGCAGCAGCGCATCGATGGAAGGCTCACGACCACGGAAATCGACGAACAGCACCATTGGCTCGCGCGAACCGCCCCGAGCCAGGATCGCCTCGCGGAACGCGCGGCCAGTCTCGGCATTGAGCACGCCTTCTTCCTCGAAGCGCGAGAAGGCGTCGGCCGACAGCACTTCGGCCCACTTGTAGCTGTAGTAGCCCGCCGCATAGCCGCCGGCGAAGATGTGCGCAAAGCTGTTGGGGAAGCGGTTGTAGGCCGGCGGACGCATCACCGTGACCTCATCGCGCACGCCCTCGAGCACCTGCAGCACACTGCGGCCGTCGCCATGGGTGGCGTGCAGCTCGAAGTCGAACAGCGAGAACTCCAGCTGGCGCACCATCATCATCCCGGACTGGAAGTTCTTCGCCGCCAGCATCTTGTCCAGCAGGTCCTGGGGCAGCGGCTCGCCGGTCTCGTAGTGACCGGAGATCAGTGCAAGACCTTCAGGCTCCCAGCACCAGTTCTCCATGAACTGGCTCGGCAGCTCGACCGCGTCCCAGGCCACACCGTTGATGCCCGACACGCCGGCATGCTCAATGCGGGTGAGCAGGTGGTGCAGGCCGTGGCCGAACTCGTGGAACAGCGTGGTGACTTCGTCGTGGGTGAGCAGCGCCGGCTTGCCCGGTGCAGCCGGGGTGAAGTTGCACACCAGGTTGGCCACCGGGCTCTGCAAGGCGCCTGCCGCGGTGCGGCGACGGTCGCGGGCACCGTCCATCCAGGCGCCGCCGCGCTTGTTGGCTCGGGCGTAAAGGTCGAAGAAGAAGCGCCCGACGTGCTGGCCGTTCTCCTTGATCTCGAACAGGCGCACGTCCGGGTGCCAGGCGTCGAAGCCCTTGAGTTCGGCGATTTCGATGCCGTACAGGCGCTGGACGATGCTGAACAGGCCGCTCAGCACCTTGTCGATCGGGAAGTAGGCACGCAGGGTTTCCTGCGACACGCTGTAGCGCTGCTCACGCAGCTTCTCGCCGTAATAGCCGGCGTCCCAACTGGCCAGCTCCGGGGTGCCCTGCTCGGCGGCGTAGGCCTTGAGCTGCTCCAGGTCCTGGGCCGCGAACGGCTTGGAGCGCTTGGCCAGGTCACGCAGGAAGCTCAGCACCTGGTCGCTGGATTCGGCCATCTTGGTGGCCAGGCTCAGCTCGGCGTAGTTGGCGTAGCCCAGCAGCGCGGCCAGTTCCTGACGCAGGTCGAGGATCTCGGCCATCACCGGGCCGTTGTCGAACTGCCCGGCGTTCGGGCCCTGGTCGGACGCGCGGGTGCAGTAGGCGGCGTACAGTTCTTCGCGCAGGGCGCGGTCGCTGGCGTAGGTCATCACCGCGTAGTAGCTGGGGAATTCCAGCGTGATCAGCCAGCCGTCGAGGCCTTTGGCCTGGGCAGCGGCGGCCATCTGCGCCTTGGCCGATTCGGTCAGGCCGTCCAGCGCGGCTTCGTCGGTGACGTGCTTGGTCCAGGCCTGGGTGGCGTCGAGCAACTGGTTGGAGAAGCGGCTGCCCAGTTCGCTGAGCTTGCTCTGCACTTCGGCGTAGCGCTGCTGCTTGTCGGCCGGCAGGTCGATGCCCGACAGGCGGAAGTCACGCAGGGCGTGCTCGAGAATAGTCTTCTGCGCCACGTCGAAACTGGCGGCCTCGGCGCTGTTGGCCAGCGCCTGGTAGGCATCGAACAGGGCGCGGTTCTGCCCCATCTCGGTGGAATAGGCGCTCAGCGCCGGCAGGCACGACTCGTAGGCCTCGCGCAGTTCCTTGCTGTTGCACACCGCATTGAGGTGGCTGACCGGGCTCCAGGCCGCGCCCAGGCGGTCGTTGAGTTCGTCCATCGCCAGCACCAGGCCGGCCCAGGAGGGATTCTTGCCCTGCTGCGCGAGGATATCGGCGATGGCCTTGCGGTTGTCGGCCAGGATCTGCTCGATCGCCGGCAGCACGTGTTCGGCGCGGATTGCGGAGAAGGGTGGCAGGTCGTGGGACTGCAGAAGCGGGTTGTTCGCACTCACGGTTTGGATACCTTGGCAGGAGAAACACGGGACCATCTTAATTACAATCGACGCCGACCGCAGCAGGCAGCCTGCCTATCGGCATTGCAGAGGGACACTATCATGGCCATCCGGACCTTCCGGGAACACACGCCGAAAGTCGGCCCACGCGCCTTCGTCGACCGTTCGGCGGTGGTGATCGGCGACGTGCAGATCGGTGAAGACAGCTCGGTCTGGCCGCTGACCGTGGTGCGCGGCGACATGCACCGCATCCGCATCGGCGCGCGCACCAGCGTGCAGGATGGCAGCGTGCTGCACATCACCCACGCCGGCCCCTTCAACCCGGACGGCTTCCCGCTGATCATCGGCGACGAAGTGACCATCGGTCACAAGGTGATGCTGCACGGCTGCACACTGGGCAACCGGATCCTGGTCGGCATGGGCAGCACCATCATGGATGGCGCCATCGTCGAGGACGAGGTGATCATCGGCGCAGGCAGCCTGGTACCGCCCGGCAAGCGCCTGGAGAGCGGCTACCTGTATGTCGGCAGCCCGGTAAGGCAGGCCCGGCCGCTGAACGAAAAAGAACGCGCGTTCTTCCCCTACAGCGCCAGCAACTACGTGAAGCTCAAGGACCAGCACCTGGCCGAAGGCTACGATCAACCGGAATGACGCATTCGCGGGCAAGCCCGCTCCTACAGGCTCTGTGATTATCCTGTAGGAGCGGGCTTGCCCGCGAAGCAGTCGACGCAAGACTTGAGTGGAACCGCATACATGCACCAGCAAAACATTCTCTTCGACCTTGACGGCACCCTTACCGACCCACGCCTGGGCATCACCCGCTCGATCCAGTACGCCCTGGCCAAGCTGGGTATCGACGAGCCCGACCTGACCCGCCTCGAGCACTTCATCGGCCCACCCTTGCTGCAGGCCTTCATGCAGTTCTACGGCTTCGACGAGGCCAAGGCCTGGGAGGCGGTCAACTTCTACCGCGAGCGTTTCCGGGTCACCGGTCTGTACGAGAACCTGGTGTTCGACGGTGTGCCGGAACTGCTGCAAGCGCTCAATGGCCAGGGCCGCACCCTGTACGTCGCAACCTCCAAGCCTTGGGAGTTCGCTCGCGAGATCGCCCGCCACTTCGCCTTCGACCGGCATTTCAAGGTGATCTACGGCAGTGAGCTGGATGGCACCCGCACCAACAAGGTCGAGCTGATCCGCCACCTGCTGGACGAAGAACGCCTGGACCCGGCGCAGACCCTGATGATCGGCGACCGCAAGCACGACCTGATCGGCGCCCGCAGCAATGGCCTGCAGGCTGTAGCGGTGGGCTACGGGTTCGGCAGCCGCGAAGAGCTGGTGGCCGAGGCGCCGGAATTTCATTTCGACACGGTGGCAGATTTGCACCGGGCGTTCATCAAGGCTTGATGGCCACGGGGCCGCGCGCGGCCCCGGCATATCACGGCTGTGCCATCAACCGCTGCAAGGCCGCTTTTCGCTGATCGATCGGCTGCTGCCCCAAGTGCTCGACCCGCTGATAGAACAGCGTCCAGTCCCCGCCTGCCTCACGAAACAACGCCGCAAACGCCGGCACCCACTGGTCATACAGGCCGAACGGCAGCAGCTTGGCGTTGCTCATCGGCCCATACACCCAGGCGTCATAACGGCGATCACCGGCCCAGTCCCGATCGCGCAGCTCGCGGTATTCACGTCGCAATCGCGCGAACTCGGCCTGCTTGGCCACCCGCTTGTCGGCATCAGCAAGCGTCCCGGCATAGAGCGCCTGCAGGCGCTCGCGACTCGCCAGCACCAGGCGGATGAACTGTTCACGCTGCCGCGCCCCATCCTCGTGAGCCGCCGCAAGCCCGCGCGCCATGCGCCATTGCCGCGTGCCCTCCTGTTCGACGAAGGTGGCGAAGGACTCGTTGAATTCGGTGTCGTCCTTCACGTAGAAGCACTGGTGCGCCAGCTCGTGAAAGATCAGCGTGGCCAGGCGCTCCTCGCCCCAGCCCACCATCGACGAGAGGATCGGATCGTCGAACCAGCCCAGGGTCGAGTAAGCCTCGACACCCCCGACGTACACATCCAGCCCCTCCTCGCGCATCAGCGCTGCCGCGCCGCGCGCCGCACCCTGGCGGTAGTAGCCGCGGTAGGCGACGCAACCGGCGATGGGGAAGCAGTGAGTGACCGGCTGCAGCGACAACTCCGGCGTGGCGAACACATTCCACACTACATAAGGCCGGCCAAGATCGGCGTACACCCGGTAGCTACGGTTGTCCGGCAGCTTCAGGTGCTCGCTGGCGAAGGTGCGGGCCCGTTCGGCATGCAGCAGGCGCTGGCGCAGCCGTTCGTCAGTCGCAGGATCGGCCAGCATGCGCTCCACCGGCTGGCGTGCACGCAGCAGTTGCCATTGCCCTTCGGCCAGTTGGCCGTAGTAGCCGAGGCTGCCGCAACCGCTCAGCAGGAGCGCGGCCAGCAGCGGAACAAAAGGGCTGAAAACGCGGTCGAGAGCCCGGTGGCCTGAGCGCTGTAGCAGAAAAAGTCGAAACATCAGGGCTGTTCATCCCGCTCAAGGCCTGTGCGTTCCAAGACTATCTCGCCAGGGGACCCTTTCGCCATGCGTACACTGTTTGCCGTCGGCACCTTCGGGCTGCTGAGCGCCTGCTCCACCTTGCCCGACCCCGATCCCAACCAAGCCTGGATCGACCTCGCCCGCGACGACGACACCTCGCTGCACGCCGTACAGCTGGACGAGCGCGACTGGGCCGACAACCGCTATTTCGAAGTGCCGCCAGGTAGCCATGAGCTGACGGTGCGTTACCAGTTTCCAGTCTCCCCGAGCAATATCGGCCCGGTCGACGAGCCACTGTGGCGCGACTGCCAACTGAACCTGACCTTCAAGGACTTCAGCGCCGGTCAGCGCTACAGCCTGCAAGCCGGCAGCATTGGCTTGCGCCCTTGGGTGAAACTCTATGACGGACAGCAGAAACTGATCGGCCAGGGCCTGCCAGCGGGCTGTCAGCGCACCTGATCAGCGCTATGCTTGTAACCTGTGACCCGCAAGCGGAGTTTCCTCATGCGCCAGCCCATGATGCTGATCGCCCTCAGTGCACTGGGGGCTTGCGCCAGCCCCTTGCCACCCAAAGACCCGGCCCAGGCCTGGGTTGATCTCTACACCGTCACCCCCGGCCGCACCATCATGGCCGACAAGCTCGATGGCAAACGCCTCGACGACGGCCGCTACTTCCAAATCACGCCGGGCCGCCACGAACTGGTGGTGCGCTTCGACTACGAGCTGACTGCCGGGCTTTTCACCACCAGCCCGACCGAGCGCACCTGCTACCTGACCGTGCGCTTCGACAACTTCAAGGCCGGCGAACGCTATCGTCTCGAAGCCCGGGCCCCGGCGATGCAGCCGCAGGTATACCTGTACGACGCCAATCGCCAGGTGCTGGTAGACGAGCCAAGCAACATCTTCTGCATTCCATGAACAACGGGGTCGCACTGCGACCCCGCTGCAACGACCGCTATTGGTCGTTCTTCTGGTAGATGATCTTCTTGGTCCCGCCATCGCAGCTGCCAACGACCATGTTCTGATCACTGACTTCGCTGTTCGGTACGATTTCCAGGGTGTAGGAAGGCACCCCAGCCGCCTGGATCTTCGCCTCGATCTCGGTCTTGAGCTCCTCGCACGGCTTGACTGCCGCCAGCGCGGAGGTGGCCAGCAACGAAGCCAGCACGGCGAATGCTACGCGGATCATGGAACGGCTCCTCAAAGGGCAGGCATGCTGCCGACCCTTCCAGACTACAGCAAGCAACGCCTCACCTACGAGAGCAGCGTCGCATCCAGGCTGATCGTCGCGTTGAGCACTTTGGACACCGGGCATCCCGCCTTGGCCTTGTTGGCGATCTCCTGGAACTGCGCCTCACTGGCACCGGGCACCTTGGCCTTGAGGGTGAGGTGCACGGCGGTGATGGCAAAGCCATCGGCCTGCTTGTCGAGGCTGACTTCAGCGATGGTGTCGATGCGTTCAGGCGTCAGCCCGGCCTCACCCAGCATCATCGATAGCGCCATCGAGAAGCAGCCCGCATGGGCCGCGCCGATCAGCTCCTCGGGGTTGGTCCCAGGCGATCCCTCGAAGCGGGTATTGAAGCCATAGGGGTTCTGCTTGAGGGCGCCACTCTCGGTGGACAACAGGCCCTTGCCATCCTTGAGCCCTCCCTGCCAGATCGCCGATGCTGTCTTTTTCATGATGCCTCCTGGATGTTCAGTGGGTGTCACTACGGATTCTGAGGACACTGCCTACAGCAAGTTCAGATCAATCCATAGCCAACCATTGAATCCATCGCCGGGTGCCCATACAGAGTCACAAAGGCCCTTGGCCAATCACTTTCCTGCGGAGGCTCCGATGACGCAGCTGCGCGACCTGAAGATATCCACCCTCGACCTGGTGCCCGTGCGCGCCGATGCCGGCCCAGCCCAGTCGCTACGCAACTCGCTGGACCTGGCGCAGCATGTGGAGCGTTTGGGCTACAACCGATTCTGGGTGGCCGAGCACCACAACATGGACGGCATCGCCAGCTCGGCGACCTCGGTGCTGATGGGCTATCTCGCCGGCGGGACCTCGCGCATCCGCATCGGCTCGGGCGGGGTGATGCTGCCCAACCATGCGCCGCTGGTGATCGCCGAGCAGTTCGGCACCCTGGCCAGCCTCTACCCCGGTCGCATCGACCTGGGCCTGGGCCGCGCGCCCGGCTCCGACCAGATGACCGCCCGCGCCCTGCGCCGCGAGCGCTCTGGCAGCGCCGACGACTTCCCCGATGATGTCGAGGAACTGTCGCGCTACCTCGGCCCGCGCACCGACGATCAGAAGGTCATCGCCGTGCCCGGCCACGACACCGAAGTACCGATGTGGCTGCTGGGTTCGAGCCTGTTCAGCGCGCAACTGGCCGGCATCCGCGGCATGCCCTACGCCTTCGCCTCGCATTTTGCGCCGCGCTACATGTACGAGGCGATCCGCATCTATCGCGACCATTTCAAGCCATCGACGACGCTGGACAAACCCTACGTGATGCTGGGTATCCCGATGGTGGTGGCGGACAGCGACGAGAAGGCCGAATACCTGGCGACCTCGGTCTACCAGCGCATCCTCGCGCTGATCCGCGGCCAGAGCCTGATGCAGCGCCCACCCGTGCAAAGCATGGACGGGCTATGGCTACCCCATGAGCGTGATGCAGTGGGGAGCTTCCTCGGGCTGGCGATGATCGGTAGCCCGCAGAAGGTACGGGCGAAGGTGGAGGTGCTGCTGGAGCAGACCGGCGCGGATGAGCTGATCTTTACCTGCGATTTGTATGAACATGCGGACCGGCTACGCTCGTACGAGCTGCTGGCGCAGGCGTTGAAGGGCGAGTAAATGCCACTTGCGGGAGGGCGTGCGCCGCGAAAAAAACGTGTGGCCTGTACACGGCAACGCGGTGTCTTTTTCGCGGGTAAACCCGCTCCCACACTTACAGCGTTCGGTTGAGGTCAGCGTCGCCTCAACCCCGGCGATAGACGATTTCCTTGGTCCCGGCCTCGCAACTGCCAATCACCTTGCCGGCCGGCGTGCCCTTGTCGACGATCTCCAGCGTATATCCCTGGACTCCCTTGGCATCGAGCTTGGCTGCAATTTCGCTCTTGAGCTCCTCGCACGGCTTGCCTGCCGCCATGGCACCACCGGCCAGCATCATCAGGCCCACTGCCAGAAACACTTTCTTCATCGTTACCGTTCCTTATGCGGATCAAAAAAGCAGAATAGGGCGCCGGCATGTACCGGTGCCCCATGGAAGTCATACGCCATAAAGCAGGAACAGGCTATCCCCGCACTGTTTCAACTGTTGGCGATGCGGAACCCGACCTTGAGCGTGACCTGGAAATGCGCGGCCTTGTTGTCACGGATGTGACCACGTGTTTCGACCACCTCGAACCACTCCAGGTGCTTGATGCTCTTGCCGGCTTCGGCGAGGGCATTGTTGATCGCATCTTCGATACTCGAGGGCGAGGAACCGACGAGTTCAATCTTCTTGTAGGTGTGATGATCGGACATGAGCGCTCTCCTTGAATGATGTGCTGGATTGAGCCTAGCAGCGCAGGCCCGGTTTACCTGCGAGCCATCACCTCGGGCGAAAGTTCGATCGCACTTTCGCCACACCGCGCAGTCGCAATCTTTACACCCTACTCAGCGAAGGAGAGTCCACATGGCCCGTAACGCACTGCGCAAGACCTCACTGGAAAGCATGGAAGCTGAGATCGAAAGCCTGCTCAAGACCCTGGAAGACCTCAAAGGCGATGCCTCGGAAGAAACGCAGAAAACCATGAAGGCACTGCGCGGCAACGCCCAGAACGCCCTCAAGCATTCGCGCAGCCTGCTGACCGACGCCTACGAAGAAGTGAAGACCCGCACCCGGGAAACCGGCATCGCAACCCGTGACTACGCCCAGGAACACCCCTGGACCACGGCTGGCGTGGCCGTTGGCGCATTGGGTCTGCTCGCCGCCTACCTGCTGTGCCGTCGCAACTAACCCTGCGCCTGCAACTCCCGGCGCAACCACTGCGCCAACTGCTCGGCGCGCCCATCTGCGGCGCGCCGCGGCACCCATAGCGCCAACGCCGCCGGCGTCGGCGAAAACCCCCACGGCGCCGCCAGGCGTCCCGCTCGCAGGTCGTCCGCCACCAGCGGTTGCGGCGCGATCGCCACCCCCAAACCGGCCACCGCTGCCTCCAGCAGGTAGTACAGGTGCTCGAATGCCTGGCCGAAGGTCAGCGCACTGGCATCCAGCCCTTGCTGCGCAGCCCAGGTCGGCCACGCCTGAGGGCGCGAGGTGGTGTGCAGCAGGGCCTCGCCCAACAGGGCACGCGCAGGGGCCTGGTGCAGACGCTCGAAGCCGGGAAAGTGCGGGCTGAGCACCGGCCCGATACGTTCCTCGGCCAGCACATGCACCTGCATGTCCGCGGGCCACGGCGGCTCGGCATACACCAGCAATGCATCCAACCCTGGGCGGCGCGGATCGAGATCCCCCTCTCCGGCCGACAAGTGCAGGCGCAGCTCAGGCAGATCGGCCTTCAAACGCCCGAGACGGGGAATGAACCACCGCGCCAACAGGCTGCCGGAACACCCCAGTACGAAGGGCGCATCGCTGACATCGCGGCTTAGTTCGGCGCACACACTGCGCAGGCGATCGAAGGCATCGAAGCTGGCATCACGCAGGCGAGTCCCGGCATCTGTGAGTTTGACGCCACGCCCATCCTTGACGAACAGGGCAACGCCCAAATGCTCCTCGAGCACCTTGATCTGCCGGCTCACCGCGCCGTGCGTCACGTGAAGCTGTTCGGCGGCCTGGCTGACGCTGTTCAGTCGGGCTGTGGCCTCGAAGGCGCGCAGGGCATTGAGGGGAGGGAGGTCCTGGGGCATTTGACTTGTGAGTTTTCCTGACGAGTTGTCGCAATCTTATCGGTTTTCAGCGGACGTTGCGCTGGGTAGAGTAGGCCCATCGATCAGTGGTGGCCTCTTCGCGGGCAAGCCCGCTCCCACAAGTGCAGTGCTGTATTGAGCATCACACCGTTTCTGTGGGAGCGGGCTTGCCCGCGAAGAAGGCAACACGATATCCAATCCAGACCCCTATGGAGCGCCCCATGTCCCAGTCCCAATACCGCCCCGGCCCTGACGCCAATGGCCTGTTCGGCTCGTTCGGCGGCCGCTACGTAGCCGAAACCCTGATGCCCCTGGTCCTGGACCTGGCCCGCGAATATGAAGCGGCCAAGGCCGACCCCGAGTTCCTCGAGCAACTCGCCTACTTCCAGCGCGACTACATCGGCCGCCCCAACCCGCTGTACTTCGCCGAGCGCCTGACCGAGCACTGCGGCGGCGCAAAGATCTTCTTCAAGCGTGAAGAACTCAACCACACCGGCGCGCACAAGGTGAACAACTGCATCGGCCAAGTGTTGCTGGCCAAGCGCATGGGCAAGAAGCGCCTGATCGCCGAGACCGGCGCCGGCATGCACGGCGTGGCCACCGCCACCGTCGCTGCGCGCTTCGGCCTGCCTTGCGTGATCTACATGGGCGCCACCGACATCGAGCGCCAGCAGGCCAACGTGTTCCGCATGAAGCTGCTGGGCGCCGAGATCGTTCCGGTCACCGCCGGCACCGGTACCCTGAAAGACGCCATGAACGAGGCCCTGCGCGACTGGGTCACCAACGTCGAAGACACCTTCTACCTGATCGGCACCGTGGCCGGCCCGCACCCTTACCCGGCGATGGTTCGCGACTTCCAGTCGATCATCGGCAAGGAAACCCGCGCCCAGTTGCACGAGAAGGAAGGCCGCCTGCCGGACAGCCTGGTCGCCTGCGTCGGCGGCGGCTCCAACGCCATGGGCCTGTTCCACAACTTCCTCGAAGACGAAAGCGTGCAGATCATCGGCGTCGAAGCCGGTGGCCATGGTGTGCACACCGACAAGCATGCCGCCAGCCTCAATGGTGGAGTCCCTGGCGTACTGCACGGCAACCGCACCTACCTGCTGCAGGACGACGATGGCCAGATCACCGATGCCCACTCGATTTCCGCAGGCCTGGACTACCCCGGCATCGGCCCCGAGCACGCCTACCTGCACGAAGTGAAGCGGGTCGAATACGTCAGCATCACCGACGACGAGGCCCTGGATGCCTTCCACGCCACCTGCCGCCTCGAAGGCATCATCCCGGCGCTGGAGAGCTCCCACGCCCTGGCCGAGGCGATCAAGCGCGCCCCGAGCCTGCCCAAGGATCACCTGATGGTCGTGTGCCTGTCCGGCCGCGGCGACAAAGACATGCAAACCGTGATGAACCACATGGCTGCCCAGGAGAAACAGGCATGAGCCGTCTTGAACAACGTTTCGCCGACCTGAAGGCCGAAGGCCGCTCGGCGCTGGTCACCTTCATCACCGCAGGCGACCCTGGCTACCAGGCCTCGCTGGAAATCCTCAAGGGCCTGCCCGACGCCGGCGCCGACGTGATCGAGCTGGGCATGCCCTTCACCGACCCGATGGCCGACGGCGTGGCGATCCAGCTCGCCACCCTGCGCGCCCTGGAAGCCGGCCAGACCCTGGCGAAAACCCTGGAGATGGTCCGCGAATTCCGCGTCGGCAACCAGACCACGCCGATCGTGCTGATGGGCTACTACAACCCGATCCATCGCTTTGGCGTGGAACTGTTCGTCGCCGAGGCGAAGGCCGTTGGCGTCGATGGCCTGATCATCGTCGACCTGCCGCCAGAGCACGACGCCGAGCTGGCAACCCCGGCCCAGGCCGCGGGCATCGACTTCATCCGCCTGACCACCCCGACTACCGACGACGTGCGTCTGCCACGCGTGCT
>NZ_VZZS01000028.1:0-127720 GCF_009650575.1 Pseudomonas sp. MNR3A
CATGTGAGAGTAGGTCATCGTCAAGATTCATTTCGCAAAACCCCTATCTGCGCGAGCAGGTAGGGGTTTTGTCTTTCTGGCGTTCGCCAGGTAGCATCGCTCCCCCCCACGCCGACACCGCGCACGCCACGGGACAAGCCTGCCTCTACAGGGTATGGTGCACCTCTATTCCTCCCTGACCCGGCCCGCATGCGCTACGACCTCACCAGCCTGGACCTGTTCATCACTGTCGCCCAGGAACGCAATCTGACGCGCGCTGCCGGTATCAAGCACCTGGCAGTCTCGGCGATCAGCAAGCGCATCAGCGAACTTGAGGCGCAGATCGGGTCGCCGCTTCTGATTCGCAACGCGCGCGGTGTCGAGTTGACGCCTGCTGGCCAGTCCCTGCTCTATTACGCCCGTCAGCTCAAGCAGACCATGGCACAGCTGGACAACGAACTCAGCGAGTTCGCCGCAGGGGTCAAGGGTCATATCCGCATCCACGCCATCACTTCGGCGCTGTCGCAGTTCCTGCCCCAGGACATGGCTGGCTTCGCCCAGCTTTACCCACAGATCAAGTTCGATATCGAGGAAGGTATTGGCTCGGCGGTCGTCCGGGCTGTCGCCGACGATCACGCCGACCTCGGTATCATCTCCTCGCACACCGCCCCTCTGGGGCTTGAAACCTTGCCTTACCGGCACGATGAATTGGTGTTGGTGGTGCCAACCGAGCACGATCTGGCCAAGCGCCGCACCGTGCAGTTCAGCGAGGTGCTGGCGTATGAGTTCGTTGGCCCGCACCTGGACAGTACCCTGTACGGCCTGCTCACCGAACAGGCCAAGACGATGGGGCAACCGCTCAAGCTACGCCTCCGTATCAGCAGCTTCGACTGCATGTGTCGCATGGTCGCCAATGGCCTAGGTATTACCGTTCTGCCGCGTAGCGCGGTGGAGCCCTACGTGCGCAGCCATCGCCTCAAGTGTGTGACCTTGTCGGAGCCCTGGGCCCATCGCTCATTGCTGCTGGTATTCAAGAAGTACGAGATCGCCTCGCCGACGCTCAAGACCTTCATCGATCACCTGTGCGCTCCCTCCCAGCCATAACACCCCTTTCGAGCGTTCTCCGATGGAGAACGCTGACGTGGTAATCGATCAATTTTCACTCCGCGCTCCAGCGCCTAGCATTGGCCGACCTGCAGCGTCGTCGCCTGGACGACGACATGACAACGACAAGAAGCCGAGCGACACGCGCATGATCGACAATGCCCACCTGATGAGCCCCCTGCAGATCGACCAGGATCGCTTCACCTACCTCGATCTCAAGAAACTGCTGGCTCCCACCCAACTGCAACGCCTGCCTTACGCCATCCGCATCCTTCTGGAGAACGTGGCGCGCTGCGCTCCCGAGGCGCTGGATGCCGTGCTTGCCCGCGCCATCGGCGATGGACCGGACTGCGAGGTGCCATTCCAGCCCAACCGCCTGATGTTCCACGACACCACGTGCCTGCCGGCCCTGGCCGATTTTGCTGGAATGCGTGATGTGGTCGCTGAACAGGGCGGTGACCCGGCGGCGATGAACCCGCTGATTCCTGCGGTGCTGACCATCGACCATTCGGTGATCGTCGAACACTACGCAGAAGCCGATGCGGTGGAGCAGAACCTCGAGATCGATTTTCGTCGCAACAGCGAGCGCTATCGCTTCATCAAATGGGCGCAGAAGAGCCTGGACAATTTCGCTGTCATTCCACCGGGTACAGGCATCATCCACCAGATGAACATGGAGGCCCTGGCCAAGGTGGTGTGGGAAACCCGCACCGCCGAGGGTCAGCGTTTGCTGCACCCTGACGACATGGTCGCCACCGACAGCCACACGCCGATGATCAACGCCATCGGCGTGCTTGGCTGGGGTGTCGGTGGCCTGGAAGGGCAGGCGGCGATGGTGGGGGAGCCGGTGCCGATCAACTTCCCCCAGGTTATCGGTATTCGCGTCAGCAACGCCCTACGCCCTGGGGTGACCGCCACCGACCTGTCGCTGCACGTGGCCGAGATCCTGCGTCAGCGCTCGGTGGTGGGCAAGTTCGTCGAGTTCACAGGCCCGGGTCTATCGAACCTCGGCTGGGCTGCGCGTGGCACCGTATCGAACATGGCGCCCGAGTATGGCGCCACCGTCGTGTTCTTCCCCTTCGATGACCAGACCCTCGATTACCTCAAGCTCAGCGGTCGCTCCGCCGAGCTGTGCCTGCAGGCCGCCACCTACCTGCAGGTGCAGGGGCTCTATCGCCGCGACGACCTGCCGGAGCCTGAGTTCGACGAACTGATCGATCTCGACCTTGCCAGCATCGAGCCCAGCGTCGCAGGCCCCTACCAGCCGCACCAGCGTCAGCCGCTGTCGCGCGCCGGTGAGTCGTTCCGTGAACAGGTGCTGGGCGGTAGCGAGCTGATCGGTAATCGCTACCTCGAGCCCAGCTTCGGCGAGGCCATCGACCATGGCGCCGTAGTGCTCTCGGCCATCACCAGTTGCACCAACACCGCCAACCCCGCGCAGATGATCCAGGCCGGTCTGCTGGCCCGTCGCGCGCGGCACTTGGGGCTCAAGCGCAAGCCTTGGGTGAAGACCTCGCTGTCGCCTGGTTCGCGGGTGGTGGCTGACTACCTGAGCGAAGCCGACTTGCTGCAGGACTTCTCCGCCCTGGGCTTCGACCTGGCCGGGTTCGGCTGCATGACCTGCATCGGCAACTCCGGCAAGCTCGAGACGCATGTCGAGGCCTTTGCCGATCAAGGCCTGAAGGGGGTGGTGGTGCTTTCGGGCAACCGCAACTTCGAAGGTCGGGTAAACCCCAAGGTACCTGCAGGCTACCTGGCGTCGCCTGCACTGTGCATCGCCTTCGCCATTGCTGGGCGCATCGATATCGACCTGACCCGCGAACCGCTCGGTCAGGATAGCGCCGGTAACCCAGTTCACCTGCACGACCTGATGCCCCCCGATGACGAAGTGCAGGCGCTGGTGGCCCAGGTGGTCAAGCCCGAGTTCTTCCAGCAGCGCCTGGCCACGGTGTGGGACGGCACCCATCATTGGCAGGCCCTTTCGGCCGAGGGCAGCGTGCAGTTCCCCTGGGATGCGCGCTCGACCTACCTGCGCCGCCCGCAGTACCTGGCCGATATCCAGGCCGAACCCAAGGCGAGCCTGGCCATCGAGAATGCTCGCTCGTTGATGGTGTTGGGGGACAACGTCACCACCGACCATATCTCTCCGGCCGGCGCGATTCCCGCCAATAGCCTGGCTGGCCAGTGGCTGCTGGCTCGCGGCGAACAACCACAGGACCTCAATCAGTATTCGACCCGGCGCAGCAACCACGAAGTCATGCTGCGCGGTGCCTTCACCAACAAGTCGGTGAAAAACCGTCTGCTCGGTGACACCCACCCAGGCGTCGGCGCCTGGGCCTGGAATGCCGACCACAGTCAGTGCCTGCCGCTTTACGAAGCCGCGCAGAGCTATGCCGGTACCCCCATGGTGGTGTTCGCCGGTATCAATTACGGCGCGGGCTCCAGTCGCGATTGGGCGGCCAAGGCCCAGGCATTGCTCGGCGTGCGAGCCGTGGTGGCGCGCAGCATCGAGCGTATCCACCGCAGCAACTTGATCGGCATGGGCGTGCTGCCGTTGCTGTTCCCGACAGGGCAGGGCGTCGAAGACCTGCAGCTCGACGGCAGCGAGCAGTTCGACTTCATCGGCCTCGACGAACTGAGGGTCGGTGACAACCGTATCCGCCTGCAGGTGCGCCGCGTCGATGGCGGTGTCGATGAGGCCGAGCTCATCGCACGGTTCGACTCGCAGCAGGAGATCCGCTACCTCAGCAATGGCGGTGTGCTGCCCTACGTCATCCGCAAGGTGGTGCAACGCACCCGCGGCTGAGGCCCCCGGTACGAACGGTTGAACAGGGCGCGGACTTGCCTGGCAGCTCCGCGTCACTGACCATGGGCAGCCAGCCAGGTGATCCACCTATCCGCAACTGGGAGAACGACCCCTATGTACGCCTATGTCGGTTCGCGCACCACCCGGGAGCGCAACGCCCGCGGCGATGGCATCACCGTGTACCGCCTCGATCAGGCCAACGGCAGCCTGGAGCAGGTCCAGGTCGTCGGCGATCTGGTCAACCCGTCCTTCCTGGCGCTGAATCGAGCTGGTGATCGTCTCTACACGGTGCATGGCGACCTCGACGAGGTCAGCGCCTTCACCGTCGACAAGGTCACTGGTCGGCTCGCGTTCCTCAACCGACAGCGCTGCGAAGGCAAGAATCCGGTGCACCTGGCACTGGACCCGAGCGAGCGCTTCCTGGTGGTCTCGAACCACATCACCGGCACGCTTGCCGTGCTCGATGTCGAACAGGACGGCCGCCTCGGCACCCTCAACCAGTTACTCGAGCTCGAGGGGCCAATCGGCCCGCACCGCATCGAGCAGACCTTTGCCAAGCCGCACTTCAACCTCTTCGATGCCTCGGGCCAGTTTGTCCTGGTGCCGGACAAGGGGCTGGACCGGATATTCACCTTTCGCTTCGACAACGGCAGACTGCATCCCGCCGAGCAGCCTTTCGTCACTACCCGCGAAGGTGCCGGCCCGCGTCATGTCGCGCTGCACCCGAAGGCGCCGTTCGCCTATGTGATCAATGAGTTGGATTCGACCGTCACCACCTACCGCTTCGACCCCCGCAGCGGTGCGCTGCAGCCGTTGCAGATACTCTCCTCGCTACCCTCGAGCTACACCGGCAACAGCCGTGCCTCGGAGATCGAGATCGACCGCAGCGGGCGCTTCGTCTACGCCTCCAACCGCGGCTATGACAGCCTTGCCGTGTATGCGGTCGATGTCGCCAGCGGCCTGCTGAGCCTGGTCGAAGTGCAGCCCAGCGACGGCAAGACCCCACGCTTCTTCGCCCTCACCCCCAATCAGCGTTTCCTCTTCGCGCTCAACGAAGACAGTGACAGCATCGTGGCTTTCGCCGTCGATCCCGAGCAGGGGAGGCTGCGCCAGACCGGTTTCTCGGTGTCCACCGGCAGCCCGGTGTGCATGGTCTTTTCTGCCTGAGCTGATGCTCGGATCGGTGAGGGCCTTTTCGCGGGCAAGCCCGGTCCCACAGCCAGTAGCTGTAATCATCAATCCCACTCATAGCCCAGCGGAGTTCCAATGACTCTCACTATCCCCAAGACCGTCCTCGAAGAACTCGCCCCCGATGGCGTCCTGCGTGCTGCCATCAACTACGGCAACCCGGTCCTCGCCCAACGCGGCCCTGATGGCGAGCCCCAGGGCGTCTCGGTCGCCCTGGCCAGGCAGTTGGCCGCAGAACTGGGCGTGCGCCTTGAGATGCGTACCTTCGACGCTGCGGGCAAGGTGTTCGCCGCGCTGGAGGAGGGCGCCTGGACCTTGGCTTTCCTCGCCATCGAACCGGTGCGCGAGGCGCAGATCGCCTTCAGCGAGCCCTACGTGCTGATCGAGGGCACCTACCTGGTCAGGAAAGACGCTCCCTTCCAGCACGTCGACGAACTCGACCAAACCGGCTTGCGCCTGGCCGTCGGCAAAGGCGCGGCCTACGACCTCTACCTCAGCCGCACATTGCAGCATGCCGAACTGTGCCGCGCCGACACCTCCGCCGCAGCCGTCGATCTGTTTGTCGAAGAAAACCTCGACGCCGCCGCAGGTGTGCGCCAGCCTTTGCAGAAGGTCGCCGACACTGATCCACGCTACCGTGTGCTCGACGGTGCGTTCACCGCGATCCGTCAGGCCATGGCTGTTCCGAGGGGCTGCGACAATTCGGCTGCATTCGTACGTGACTTTGTCGAGCGTTGCCTGCGTCAAGGCTTTGTTCGGGGGGCTTTGCTGGCCACCGGGCAGACCGATGTCAGCGCACCGCGCTGACCGTCCCTGGACTCCACCCACGTCCAATCAATTGAGGTAACAAGCAAGATGGCCAAGGCCGCCGATGTCGTTGTGCAATGCCTGGAAAACGAAGGTGTCGAGTATGTGTTCGGCATTCCCGGCGAGGAGAACCTCGACCTGCTCGAATCCCTGCGCAAGTCGAAGATCAAGCTGGTACTGACCCGCCACGAGCAATCCGCAGGCTTCATGGCCGCCACCTATGGTCGCCTGACCGGCAAGACCGGCGTCAGCCTGTCGACCCTGGGCCCTGGTGCGACCAACCTGGTGACCGCCAGTGCCTACGCGTATCTGGGCGGCATGCCGATGATGATGATCACCGGCCAGAAGCCGATCAAGAAGTCCAAGCAGGGCCGCTTCCAGATCATCGACGTGTGCGGCATGATGGACCCCATCACCAAGTACACCCACCAGTTCGCCTCGGCCGACAACATCCCGGCGCGCATGCGCGAGGCCTTCCGCCTGGCCGAAGAAGAAAAGCCCGGTGCCGTGCACCTGGAACTGCCTGAAGACATCGCTGCCGAGCAGACCGACGCACTGCCGATCCCGCGCAGCCTGCACCGCCGCCCATTGGCCGAGCACGTGGCCATCGAAGCCGCCGTGCAGAAACTGCAGAACGCCCGCAACCCGATCCTGGTGATCGGTGCCGGTGCCAACCGCAAGATGACCGCCAAGGTCCTCAAGCAGCTGATCGACAAGACCGGCATCCCGTTCATCACCACGCAGATGGGTAAAGGCGTGGTCGACGAGCGCCACCCGCGCTTCCTGGGCAACGCGGCGCTGTCGTCCGGTGACTTCGTACACCGCGCTGTCGAAGCAGCTGACCTGATCATCAACATCGGCCACGACGTGATCGAGAAGCCGCCATTCTTCATGGTCCGTGGCGGCACCGAGGTCATTCACATCAGCTTCCGCTCCGCCGAAGTCGATGCCGTGTACTTCCCCCAGGTCGAAGTGATCGGCGACATTGCCAACGCCGTGTGGCAGATCAGTGAAGCGCTGACCGACACCTCGCACTGGGACTTCACCCGCCTGATGGCGATCCGTGAAGCCAACGAGGCGCAGATCGCCGAAGGTGCCGACGACGACCGCTTCCCGGTCTACCCGCAGCGCCTGGTTGCCGACATCCGTCGCGTGCTGCCCTCCGAAGGCATCGTCGCGCTGGACAACGGCATCTACAAGATCTGGTTCGCCCGCAACTACAAGGCGCACAAGCCCAACACCGTGCTGCTGGACAACGCCCTGGCGACCATGGGCGCCGGTCTGCCGTCGGCGATGGCTTCGCACCTGGTGTACCCGGACCGCCCGGTGATCTCGGTGTGCGGCGACGGTGGTTTCATGATGAACAGCCAGGAGCTGGAAACCGCCGTACGTCTGGGCATGCACATCACCGTGGTGATCCTGCGTGATGACGGCTACGGCATGATCCGCTGGAAGCAGGCCAACATGGGCTTCACCGACTTCGGCCTGGACTACGGCAACCCGGACTTCGTCAAGTACGCCGAAGCCTACGGCGCCAATGGCCACCGCGTGGAAAGCGCCGAAGGCCTGCTGCCGCTGCTCGAGCACTGCATCAAGACCCCAGGCGTGCATGTGATCGACTGCCCGGTCGACTACAGCGAGAACGACCGCATCCTCAACAGCGAGCTGCGTGAGCGCGCGCTGGCGGTGTAAGGCCTGAGGTGTCTTCGCGGGCAAGTCGGCTTCCCGGCAGGTTGGGGAAGCGGGCTTGCCCGCGATTGCATTGTGGCGGGCAACAAACGCTTCACCTTATTTTTCCCTGTGCTAGGGTGCACGCACATCCGCTTTTCAGGACACCTGCACCATGCTCCCGCCGCTCAGCGAAAAAGAACTCCACCGCCTCGAAGACCTCCTGATCACCTACGGCAACGATTACTCGGTACTCAACCTCGCCGAGCTCAACGGTTTCTTCACTGCGCTGGCCAGCTCCCCTGTCAGCGTAAATCCCGAGCAATGGCTGCCAGCCGTTGCCGGCGGCAAGGTGCCCAAGTTCAAGAAGCCCGCCCACGAGGAAGCCTACACTGCGCTGATGCTGCGCTACGCCGACCAGGTCGCCGAGCAGTTGGCCGAGAACCTCGACGGCTTCGAGCCGCTGTTCGAGGAAAGCGAGGGTGAGGAAGGGCCAGCGATCATTCTCGAAGAGTGGTGTTTCGGCTACATGCGCGGCACCCAGGTTGCCGAGTGGAGCGAGTTGCCAGCGCAGCAGGACGCCCTGCTCAAGGCTATTTCCCTGCATGGCCTGGAAGACAATTTCGAGCTGCTCGATGCGATGAGCTTCGACGAACATCAGGCCTGCGTGCCAGGCGTGATCGAGGCGGCCCGCGGTCTGTATCGCTATCAGAAGCTGGTACGCAACTGATCACTGGCGCTTCATGGCGAAGTCGAGACTCAGAGCAACCGGTGGCCATCGACCTGCTACCGCTGACATGTATTGCCGCGGCTGCTTCGCGGGCAAGCCCGCTCCCACCGGGTTTTAGGCAGCGCAGAGCTTGTATTATTCCGATCAGCGAAATTATGGATTGCTGGCCACACGGATTCTGTTGAACGGCGAACAGGTGCAGGATTCACTCCAGCAGCGCCACTCTTGGATACCGGCGCTCAGACCTCAACCCTTTGAACCGGAGTCCAGACCATGTCCAACCCTATCAAGCTCTATCACTTCCCCAAGTCCGGCCACGCTCATCGCGCCCTGCTGATGCTGTCGCTGCTCAAGCTGCAGCCGGAAGTCATCTTCGTCGACCTGGCCAAGGGCGAGCAGAAAAAGCCTGAGTTCCTGGCCCTCAACCCGTTCGGGCAGGTGCCTGTGATCGACGACAACGGCACCGTCATCGGCGACTCCAACGCCATCCTCGTCTACTTGGCCAAGACCTATGGCCAGGGCCGCTGGTTGCCCCAGGACGCTGCCGGCGAAGCCCGTGTACAACGCTGGCTGTCCATCGCCGCCGGCCCCGTCGCCTTCGGACCTGCCGCTGCCCGGCTGATCACCGTGTTCGGTGCAGGCTTCAATGCCGACGAAGTCATCGGTCGTGCCCACAACCTGCTCAAGGTGCTGGACGCTGAGCTGGGCAAGACGCCGTTCCTCACCGGCAGCGAGCCGAGCATCGCCGACGTCGCCAACTACTCCTATATCGCCCATGCGCCGGAAGGCAACGTGTCGCTGGAGGCCTACCCGAATGTGCGAGCGTGGCTGGCGCGGATCGAGGCACTGGACGGTTTCGTGGCGATGCCGCGCACTGCAGTAGGGCTGCAGGCCGAGGCCTGATCCACGCGAGAGGAGATGAGTGATGAACGTCGTCGAACCGCTCGAGCCGTATGCCGCGTGGCCTGGGGACAGCTGCCCTGATATCGACACGCTCGATGTCCCGGCGCTGCCCTGTGCTGCAGAGTGTGAGGCCAGTTACCTGCTGCCGCAGGTCATCACTCATCCCGACCTACTCATTCGCCCCGGCTGCTGAAATAATCGCACATCGTTTCCAGGCAGAAGGGCAGGGCATGGACCACATCCACCTGATGAAGGTATTCGTCGCCGTCGGCGAGCTGGAAAGCTTCGCTGGCGCGGCACGGCGGCTGGACATGTCGCCCGCTGCGGTGACCCGTGCGGTCAGCGCCCTCGAAGAACGCCTGGGGGTCAAGCTGCTGCTGCGTACCACCCGCAGCGTGCGCCTTACCGAGGCCGGTGGCCGTTATCTGGAAGACTGCCGCAGCATCCTCGCCAGTATCGCCGAGGCCAACGAGGCGGCTGCCGGGGTCAATGCCACGCCCAAGGGCGAACTGGCGGTGACCGCGCCGATCCTGTTCGGCAAGAAGTTCGTCATGCCGAGCATCGTGCGTTACCTGCAGCAGTACCCTGAGGTTGACGTGTCGGCCTACTTCCTCGATCGGGTGGTGAACATGGTCGAGGAGGGCATGGATGTGGCAGTGCGCATCGGCCAGTTGCCCGACTCCGGGCTCAAGGCCCTGCGTGTGGGCAAGGTCAGGCGCATGCTCTGCGCCTCGCCCGATTACCTTGCCAGGCACGGCGTACCGACTCACCCCTCCGAACTGCATGAGCATGTGGTGATCGCCACCACCAACCTGTCGCCACGTGCAGGCTGGCGCTTCGGGCTGACCGACGAGCCGACCATGGTGCGCATGAAGCCTCGCCTGACCGTGACCAGCAACGACGGTGCCATTGCCGCAGCATGCGCAGGCCTGGGTATCGCCCGGCTGCTGTCTTACCAAGTGGTCGAGGAGATCGCCAGCGGTCGCCTGCAGGTGGTGCTCGCCGATTTCGAGGAGGCGCCCTGGCCCATCCATATCCTGCACCGCGAGAGCAAGTACGGCTCGGCCAAGGTGCGCGCGTTCATCGACATGCTTGCCGCCGACGTGCGCGCCAAGGGCCTGGACTGACTGTCCGTCAGCCTGGCAGATAACGCAGGCGCAAACCCAGGCTGGCCTGCTCGCCCTGTTGCAGCAAGCGCAGCCCCGGTCGCCCGGGCAGGTGATGGGCGTTGATCGGGTGGCTGACCGGCTCGAAGCAGAAGAAGTCGCGATCCTGCGGACAGAACAACAGAAAGTGCTCGGCGCCGGTGGCCTGGCATTCCAGGCGATAACCCGCGTCGGGTTGTTCGATGGTGCACGTGCCTGTCCAGCCTGCGAAGGCGTGATCGATCTGGGTCGGTGGCAGGTGGCTGGCGCTGTCGAAGCGCCAGGCCTGCGGGATGGGTGCCAGCCGTGATGGCAGCTCACCGGTCTCGCCAAGCCACACCTGGCTGGCGGACGCCTGCAGGCGGGTGTCCGGATACCGCGGAAAGTACGGGTGCAGGCCCAGCCCGTGCCAGGTCGCCTGAGCGGCAAGGTGAGTGACGTGCAGCTCCAGGTCAAGACGCCCCTCGTGCAGGTGCACATCCAGCATTGCCTGGTAGGCAAAGGGCTGCTGGCTGTCGAGGATCAGACGTGCTCGCCGCTGGCTGTGGTGCTCCACGCGCCACGGTTGCTGCCAGGCGCTGCCGTGGATCGGGTAGGGATCGTGGTCGGTGTTCGCGGCCAGGGCCTGCCAGCCGTCCGGGCGGGTGAAGCCGCCTGCGGCGATGCGATTGGACCAGGGCACCAGCGGATAGCAGGCCAGGCGCCGGGGTGAGCCGCTGGCGCGTGCTGCGGCGTCGCTGTGGCGCAACAACGCCTGGCCGGTGGCCTTGACCTGCCAGTTGACCAGGCTGGCGCCCAGCGCGGGGGCCAGGGTGAGGCGGGTCAGGCGGTCCTGCAGGTGCAGTTCGGTCATTGCGCTGTTCTCCGGCAGGGCCGTGATCATTTCGCCGCGGGCTGACGGCGGTACGTCAGCAGCACGATGCCACTGACCACCACCGCCCCCCCGAGCAGTTGCAGGCCGCTCAACTGTTGGTCGAGCAGGGCCCATCCCAGCAGCAGGGTGGCGATCGGTTCGATGTTCATCACTGGCGCGTTCTGCGCCATGTTCAGCCGTGGCACGCAAACGAACAGCAGGGTGAATGCCACCCCGTACAGCACCACCAGGCTGGCCAGGGCCATCCATCCACCTGCGCTGCCCGGCAACGACAGGCCCGCCGGCACCCAACCACCAGCGCCTGCCACCAGCATGCTGGTGAACACGATCAGCAAGGTCAGCAGGCTGCGGACCGGGCCATGCACAGCGGCCAGCTTGTTGTCGGTGATCCACAACGCACAGGCGAACACGCAGGCGGCACAGAAGGCCAGGCTGACCCCGAGGGTCCAGTGCGGATTGCTCGCGCCACTGTCGGCCAGGCGCCCCGGCACATCCAGGGCCAGCACCAGGCCGCAGAGGATCAGGGCCATGAACATCACTGTGCGCCCGGTTGGACGTATGCCGTTGAGCGCCCAGTTGAGCAGCGCCAGCAGAATCGGGAAGGTGTTGCCCACCAGCAGTGCCAACGCCACCGGGATGCGCGCCACCGCCGAGTACAGGCACAGGCTCTGGGTGGCGATCAGCAGCCCCAGCAGCAATTGCCAGCGCCGGGTGCCGCTGGGCAGCCCGACGGCCTGGCGCTGCCAGAGCACCAGGCTGGCCAGGGCCAGGAAGGTGATGCCCGAGCGGCAGAGAATCGCCAGCAGCACGCCGGTGCCGTCATCGAAGGCGATGCGTGCGGCGATGTGGTTGCCGGCGAACGAGCAGGCCAGCAGCGCCAGGAGGGCGATGGCCAGCTTGCGCGGGAAGAGGGACGGTGAGACGGGAACAGCCATGTGCAGGATCCATTTGCAAAAGAGGTCGACAGTGGGGCTTGCAGAGGCGGGGCCTACGCCAAGGACACCGCACTGCATGGCACCCGCTCTGCCGGTGATCGCGGGACAAGTCGGGGCGTCGAACCGCCGCTCCCACCGGGATAGAGCAGGCTGTCCGCGAACTTACAGAACCACGCTTGGCAGCCACAGCGAGATGGCAGGGATGTAGGTCACCGCCATCAGTACCATGAACAGCGCCAGGTAGAACGGCAGCAGCGCCTTGACCGTCGCCTCGATACTGACCTTGCCGATCGCCGAGCCGACGAACAGCACCGCCCCCACCGGCGGGGTGATCAGGCCGATACCGAGGTTGACCAGCATGATCATGCCGAAGTGCACAGGGTCCACGCCGATGCCGGTGATCACCGGCAGCAGGATCGGGGTGAGGATCAGGATCAGCGGCGCCATGTCCATCACCGTGCCCAGCAGCAGGAGCATGAAGTTGATGCACATCAGGATCACGTAGCGGTTGTCCGATAGGGTCAGGAACGCGGTGGTGATCTTCGACGGGATCTGCATCAGCGTCATCACATAGCCGAAGCTGGCTGCGAAGCCGATCAGGATCATCACGATGGAGATGGTCCGCACCGTGCGATGCATCAGCTTGGGCAGGTCGCGCCACTTGTAGTCGCGGTAGATGAACATGGTCACGAAGAACGACCATACCACCGCCACGGCCGCCGACTCGGTGGCGGTGAACACGCCCGAGAGAATGCCGCCGAGGATGATCACCATGGCCATCAGGCCCCAAAGCGCTTCACCGGCGATCTTCAGCGCCTGGCGCATCGGGATCACCTCGCCCTTGGGGTAGTTGCGCTTCTTGGCGAACAACAGGCACAGGCCCATCATCACCGCACTGAGCAGCAGGCCAGGCATCACCCCGGCCATGAACAGCGAGGCGATCGATACCGTGCCGCCTGCGGCCAGCGAATAGAGCACCGAGTTGTGGCTTGGTGGGGTGAGCAATGCCTGCACCGAGCCGCTGACGGTCACCGCCGTGGAGAATTCACGCGGATAGCCCTTGCGCTCCATCTCCGGGATCAGCACCGAACCGACCGAGGCCGTGTCGGCCACCGAGGAGCCGGAAATCGCGCCGAAGAAGGTCGAGGCCATGATATTGACCAGCGACAGCCCGCCACGCACGAAGCCCACCAGCACCCCGGCGAAGGCCACCAGGCGCCGCGACATGCCGCCCTCGGCCATGATCGCACCGGCCAGCACGAAGAACGGAATGGCCAGCAGCGAGAACTTGTTAACCCCGCTTGCCACCTGGATCATCATCGCCTGCAGCGGAATGTCGATCCACCAGGCACCGATCAGTGCAGAGAGCCCCAGGGCATAAGCCACCGGCATGCCCAGCAGGATGAGCGCGATGAAACTGCCCAACAGAATGAACGCATCCATTTATGCCGCTCCTTCGCTTTCTTCCACCAGGTCGAAGCGCACCACCTTGCGGTTGCTCTGATCGCCCAGCACGAGTTTTTCCAGCACGAAGATCAAGGTCAGCACGCCGCCCACCGGGATCGGCGCATAGGTCATGCCCACCCGCACACCCGGCAGCGAGGCCAGAAACTGGTTCCACGTCGTGATGCACAGCTTGGTGCCGTACCAGGTCATGAACAGGCACACCACGATCATCAGCACCTGCACCAGCACGCCAACCAGCTGGCGCAGTGGGGCGGGCATGCGATCGGTAAGCATCGCCACCGCCATGTGTGCGCCGGCGCGGTAGCTGGCGGCGGCGCCGACGAAGGTGAACACCACCATCAGCAGGATTGCGACCGGCTCCGGCCAACTGGAGCCGGTGCCGAGTACGTAACGGGCGAAGATGCCCCAGGGAATGATCAGCGACATGGTCAGGATCGACAGGCCAGCGATCCAGATGCAGCTGCTGTAGAGCCTGTCGTTCAGGCGCAGGAAAAACGTTTTCATGGGCATCACCAAGGCGGCGGCACGGCGGGCACCGTGCTGCCGGGGTCGTCTGGAAGAAGTGGCTTACTCGACCGCGTCGATACGCTTCATCAGGTCGGCGTACTGCGCACCGTATTTTTCGCGTACCGGGGCGGTGGCGTCATAGAACGGCTTGGTGTCCACTGCGATGAACTCGACACCCGCGGCCTTGAGCTTCTGTTCGCTGGCGGCAGACTTGGCGTCCCACAGTTCGCGCTCTTCCATCTGAGCTTCACGTGCGACTTTCTTCACCAGCGCCTGCTGGTCGGCCGTGAGCTTGTTCCAGGTGGTCTTGGACATCACCACCGGCTCCGGCAGGATCAAGTGGTTGGTCAGGGTGAAGTACTTGGCGCTCTGGTAGTGGTTGTGCTCGAGCAGGGTCGGCGGGTTGTTTTCGGCGCCGTCGATCACCCCGGTCTGCAGGGCGCTGAAGATCTCGCCGGTGTCCATGGCGATGCCGTTGCCGCCCATGGCGTTGATCATGTCGATGAACAGCGGGTTGCCCTGCACGCGGATCTTCATGCCCTTGAGGTCATCGATGCTGCGCACCGGCTTCTTGGTGTAGATGCTGCGCGAGCCGCCATCCATCCAGGCCAGGGCCACCAGGTTGAATTCGGAGTTGGTGATCTTGTCGAGAATCTCCTGGCCGATCTCGCCATCGATGATCTTGCGCATGTGCGCCTGGTCGCGGAACACGAATGGCATGTTGAACACGTTCACATCCGGCACCACCGGGCCGACGATGCCCAGGCTCACGCGGGTCATCTGCACCGCGCCGATCTGCGCCTGCTCGATGACTTCCTTTTCCGAGCCGAGCACCCCGCCGGCGAACATCTTGAAGGTGATATCGCCATTGCTGGCCTGTTCGAGTTTCTTGCCCATGTTCTGCTCGGCGACCACGGTCGGGTAGCCGGCTGGGTGGATCTCGGCGAACTTGATGTCCAGTGCGCTGGCGGCACTGGACAGACCGAGGGCCAAGGGGAGGGCGGCAAGAAGCAACGTGCGTTTGAAGGTCATGATGAAACTCCGTGGTTTTTATTATCTGGTTTCGGTCGTGCAGGTGTTGGTGAGGTGGGCGCTCAGCCCTGCCAGGGTGTTTCCTCCAGGCCTTTGACGCCGGGGTTCAGGGCGAACACGCCGCCGGCCAGGGGCTGGTCGGCGAGGTCGATGCCGCCGGGGCGGATCGAGGTGACGAACAAGGTATCGAGGTGGGTGCCACCGAAGGCGCACATCGCCGGCTTCTTCACCGGCACGCGCAGCGAGCGGTCCAGGCGGCCATCGGGGGTAAAGCGGTGGATCACCCCCTCGTCATTGCCGCAGATCCAGTAGCAGCCGTCCTGATCGACAGCCGCACCATCGGGGCGGCCGGGATGCTCGCGCATATCGACGAACAGCTGCCGGTTATGGGGCGTACCACTGTCGATGTCGTAGTCGAACGACCAGATCGTCTGCACCGTCGGGTGCGAGTCGGACAAGTACATGCGCGTGCCGTCCGGGCTGAAGGCCAGGCCGTTGGGCACGATCATGCCCTCGAGTTGACGGTGCAGACGCTGGCCGTCGTATCGGTACAGCGCGCCTACCTGGGCGCCCTGCTGCATGTCCATCAGCATGGTGCCGGCCCAGAAACGGCCCTGGCGGTCGCAGCGCCCGTCGTTGAAGCGCATCCCGTCGCGGGCGTGCTCGACGCTGGCCAGGCGGGTGCCGAGCAGGCGCCCATCCTCGGTCGGGTCGAGGGTGAACAGGCCGCTCTCCATCGCCCCGACCCAGCCCTGTGCGCCATGGGCGATGCAGGCCAGCATTTCATCGCCCTGCCAGACGTCGTGGTTGCCATCGGCCAGGCGCCAGCGGTGCAGTTGGCGGGCGGGAATATCGACCCAGTACAGGGCCTGCTCGCCGGCATGCCACACCGGGCTTTCCCCGGTGGCGTTGCGCGCGTCGACGATCAGTTCACAGTGCTGCATGGTGCTGCTCCTTGCACGCAGTGGCGGTCAGTCGAAGGGGCCGGCAGCGACGAAGGCGCCGCCCTGGTAGACCATGCTTGGATCGTCGGCGGGAGGCGCGGGCCTTGATTCGACGTCGGCGCGGAACACCTCCGAACTGTCCTTGGGCTGGTAGCCCAGGTGTTCGGCGTGGCGGTTGTCCCACCAGACGGTGCGGTTGTCGGAGGCGCCATAGACCACGGTGTGGCCGACGTCAGGGGTGCGCAGGCTGCGTTCGATGAGTTGCAGCAGGTCGTCGTAGCTCAGCCAGGTGCAGAGCATTCGTGGGTTCTGCGGTTGCGGGAAGGACGAGCCGATACGGATGCTGACGGTCTCGATGCCGTAGCGGTCGAAGTAGAAGCTGGCCAGGTCCTCGCCGTAGCTCTTGGACAAGCCGTAGTAGCCATCGGGGCGGCGAGGAGAGTGGGCATCGAGCCGCTCGTCCTGGCGATAGAACCCGATCACGTGGTTGGAACTGGCGAAGACCACGCGTTTTACCCCGTGCTTGCGCGCCGCTTCGTAGATGTGGAACACCCCGCAGATATTGGGGCCGAGGATATCCTCGAAACTGTGCTCGGTGGACACCCCGCCAAAATGCAGGATGGCATCGACGCCTTCGACCAGCGCGTGTACCGCAGCCTTGTCGGCCAGGTCGCAGGTGATCACTTCTTCATGCGGACCGGCAGCAGGTGCCATTGGAGCGATATCGGAAAGGCGCAGGACTTCGGCGCTGCCTTTGAGGCGTTCGCGAAGCACCTTGCCCAGGCCGCCTGCCGCTCCGGTGAGCAGCAGGCGTTTGAAGGGAGTAGTGGTCATGGCCAGCTCTTGTCGTTGATTGTTGTAGGTTGTCGTACGACATAGGTCGATTATCGACAGCGAATTCGCGGCTTGTCAATGCATGGATGGCATCGGTCTACAGGATCGACAGCGGATAGTTGAAGATCAGCCGGTTCTCGTCGAACTCGTTGTTGCTGAAGCTGCGGCGGATGTTGGAGTTGCGCCACTTCACGCTGAGATCCTTGAACGGGCCGCTCTGGATCACGTAGGCCAGTTCCGATTCACGCACCCACTCCTTGCCATCGCTCACCGCGCCGCTGTGCACATCGCGGCCGCTGATGTAGCGGTTCATCATGCTCAGGCCTGGGATGCCGACGGTGACGAAGTTGAAGTCGTGGCGCACCTGCCAGGAGCGTTCGTTGGCGTTGTCGAAGCTGGCGTTGTAGCTGTCGTTGGCCAGGGTGCCGCCGCTGGTGCCGTTGACCCGCATCCAGGTATCGCCGCTGACCTTCTGCAGGCCGACCCAGAAGGTATGGCCGGCATAGCGCGCCGAGAACATGCCCGAGTAGGTCTTGTTGTCCAGTTTGCCGGCGCGTTCGGCGCCGTCGTCCTCGCCCTGGAAGTAGCCGAGGTTGGCGCCCAGGGTCCAGTCGCCCAGTGGCTGGCTGTGGCTCAGTTGCAGGTACTGCTGCTGGTAGACATCCTTGAGTTGGGCATTCCACAGCCCGACCAGGGTGCGCTTGTCGTTGAAGCTGTACTCGCCGCCGACGAAGTTGAAGCGGTCGGACACCCCACCGCCGAAACTCATGTCTTCCATGCTCGCATCGTTGCGTGGGCTGTTGCCGCGGAACTGCCCGCCGTAGAGCGTCAGACCGGCGATCTCGCTGGACGTCACCTGACCCCCACGGAAGGTCTGCGGCAGCGAGCGGCCATCGTCGGAGCGCAGGATCGGCAGTACCGGCATCCACTCGCCGATCTTCAGCTCGGTCTTGGAGATGCGCGCTTTACCTGCCACGGCCAGGCGTCCGAAATCGTCTGCCGGGCGGCCGTCGTCATGGCGTGGCAGCAGGGCCGTGCCATAAGTGCCGCCACCACCGTCGAGCTTGACCGACCACAACCCCAGCACATCCACGCCGAAGCCGATCGGCCCCTCGGTGAATCCCGAGCGGGCGTCGAGGATGAAGCTTTGGGTCCATTCCTCGGCCTTGCTTTGCGGGTTGCTCGGGTCGACGAAGTTGCGGTTGATGTAGAAGTTGCGCAGGTTCAGGGTCGCCTTGGAATCTTCGATGAAGCCGGCGGCCAGTGCAGCGTCGGGCAGTGATCCCAGGGCGGTGGCGCCGAACAGGGCGAAGGGCAGGGTCTGGCGGATTTTCATTATTGTTGTGCTCCCAGCAGTGAGGCAGCCGCCTGCCAGGCGCGCGCAAGCGACCGATGACAGGGGCGGTGGGGTTGATGGCCCGTCGTGGGCCAAGGTGCAGCGCGCGGATCGGGCGCTCAGGTACCCGTCGCTGCCAGCGATGTGGCGCGGCGGCGAATGTTGGAAAGAGAGGGAGGCGAATAGCGTGGGTAGGATGTCGACATGATGGGCTTCACTGATTGTTGTTTTTGTTGTGTGTTGTCGTACAACTGCGGCGATTATTAACAACCGATGAAAACGCTGTCAACGCTTTTGCGCAAAGGAATTGATGGGCTATACCGAGTGTTTCAGAGGTTTTTTTTGCCAAATTGCAAAGGAAGGGCTCTAGATCGGTTACGGCAAAGAGATCCTATAACTATGATTTGTCTTCCGAAGTCCCATTGCTTTTTTCGCGGGTAAACACCTGCACCCCCGGTACAAGCTGGCCCCATCCCTATGGAGCGGGTTTACCCGCGAAAAGCACAATTGCCCTACTGCCGATCAATCCCTGTCATGGCGCCAACAGGAAGCCTGTCACCTCGGCATTGAGGGCGCCTCTGCATTCCTCCGGTAGCCAGTGCCCGCAGCCTTCCAACACTTTCCCGGTCACATCGGTGCCGTAGCGGCGCATCTGCTCGGCCTGGAACTCACCCAGGCCACCGTTGCCGCCACCACCGATGGCCAACGCCGGAATGCTGATGCGGGTCTTGCTCAGTTGCTTGTTGTCGCGGGCATTCTGGTTGAGCACGCGGTAGTACTCGAACGCTGCGTTGAGGCTATGCGGCTTGGCGTACGACTTGGCATAGAGATCGAGCAACTGCGGTGTGAACACTGAAGTATTGGTTGCGTGCTGCTTGATGAAATGCTCGAAGAACACCCGCTCCTTGCCAGCGATCAGCGTCTCGGCCAGGTTGGGCTCGGCGGCGAAGAAGCTGAAATGCCAGACCAGCGACTCACCCTGCGGCGTGAAGGCGGGGAACTGGTAGAGACTGTCGTCGGGAATTGGCGCTTCCATGTAGATCACCCGACGGATGTTCGCCTGGTTTTGTACCAGCATCGGGAAGGTGTTCCAGATACCGATGTCGTGGGCCACCAGGTCGAACTTCTGGCCATTGCTCATCTGTGCGGCGAGCTTGTACAGCAGCGGCGCCACATCCGTTGCGCGATACGACGGCGGTGTCTGCGACTGGCCAAGGCCAGGCAGGTCTGGCGCGACAACGGTGAAGTGCCTGGCGAGTTCCGGCATCAGTTGGTGCCATTCGTACCAGGTCTGGCCGAAGCCGTGGACCAGGTACACCAGGGGCCCCGAGCCGCCCTTGACGTAGTGCAGCTTCACGCCATCGACGGTCTGGTAGTGGCTGGTGAAGCCTTTGGGGACTGGGAACTCGTCGGCGGCGTGGGCGCCGACGGCAAGCGTGGTGGCGGCAGTCAAGGCCAGGGAGCGCAGTAATTGGCGAAGCATGGTGATGAACCTCTGGGTGGTTGGAAATCGTGGCTTGATCGTTCAGTGGCCGCTGGCCAGGCTGGCGCCGGCAGCGCGCGCGCCGGGGCGAAATCCGTGTGAGCGGGCAGTCCAGGCAATGGCGAAGGCGATCAGCAGCAAGATGAGTACGGCAGGTGCGAAGGCGCGTGCGCCCCAGCCGTCGAGCAGCGCGCCGCCCAGCAGCCCGGCGCCGGCGATGGCGCCATTCCAGGCGACGACGTTCATCGACAGCGCCACATCCGCGCCGTCGCCTGCGCTATCGGCAAGGGCGGTCTGCAGCAGCGTCGCGGCGCCGCCGAACGACACGCCCCAGACCGCGATGCCGACGAGCACGGCGAAGGGCGCGCTCGACAGCCAGACGAACATCAGTGCGACCAGCGCAAATGCGCCAAGGCTGCCCAGCACGGCGCTGCGCAGATGCCGATCGACCAGGCGCCCGGTGATGGCGATGCCGACAAGCGCCGCAACCCCGAACACCAGCAGCACCAGGTCGACGCGCTCGAGCAGGCCGGCCTGGGCGGCGAATGGCGCGACGTAGGTGTAGAGGATGTTGTGCGCCAGCATCCAGGTGATTACCGTGGCCAGGACCGGTCGTACGCCCGGCGTGCTCAGCACGCGACGCAGCGGCATGGCCTGGCGATCGGTCTGGCCTGGGTAGTCCGGCACTTTCGCCAGCACCCAGACGATCAGCACCAGGGTGAGGGCCGACATGATGGCAAAGGCACTGCGCCAACCCACTGCACTGCCGAGCCAGGTGCCCAGCGGCACTCCCAGCGAGAGCGCAATCGGCGTGCCGACCATGGCAATCGCCATGGCCTTGCCCTGCTGGTGCGGCAGAACCATCCGCCGGGCATAGCCCGCCAGCAGGCTCCAGGCCAACCCCGCCGAAGCTCCGGCAAAGAATCGGGCGACCAGCGTCAGCCAGATGTCGGGTGAAAGGGCGGTGAGCGAATTGAACACCAGGAAGCCGATGATCGTGGACAGCAGCACGCTGCGACGCTTCCAGCTTCGGGTCAGGATGGTCAGCGGGATGGCGGCGACCAGCGAGCCCACTGCATAGGCGGTGACGGTCTGGCCAGCCATTGCCGAGGTGATCGACAGGCCGTCGCTGATCTGTGGCAGCAGGCCTGCGGGCAGGGTTTCGGTGACGATGCAGATGAAGCCTGTCATCGCCAGGGCCAGCAAGGCAGAGACCGGCAAGGGCTCGGCCGTGTCGAGCGTGGTGGCGGTAGAAGAGGTCACGAGAGCTCCTGTGATTGCTGGTTAAAATATATCGATCGATACATAAGTGAGGCAGCACTCACCCGACGGCATCGAGCCGCCCTAGACTTAAATATCGATCGGTATATAAATTAGGAGCGCTCGCGTGTCGTTGTCAATGACTTATGTATCGAATAGTATCTATGTCATTTGGAGGAGTAGTTGATGGCGCGGATGGGCAGACCCAGAACCTTCGACCGCGATAACGCGATCGACCAGGCCATGCACCTGTTCTGGGAGCACGGCTACGAATCCACATCGCTGGCGCAATTGAAGGCGGCGATTGGCCCAGGCATTTCCGCGCCCAGCTTCTACGCAGCCTTTGGTTCGAAGGAGGCGCTGTTCCAGGAATGTGCCCAGCGCTACCTGGCAACCTATGCGCAAGTCACCGAATGCCTGTGGAACCTGGACCTGCCACCGCGTCAGGCGCTGGAGCAGGCATTGCGCCAATCCGCCCGCATGCAGTGCGAGGACGGTCACCCGAAGGGCTGCATGGTCGGCTTGGCAGTGATGAGCGCACCCTCTGCGGAACTGGCGCAGGTCACCGCACCCTTGAACCGCTCCCGGGCACGCACCCGCGCCGGTATCGCCGGCTGCATCAGCCGTGCGCTCGCAACGGGTGAGCTGCGCCAGGACGTTGATGCCCAGGGGCTCAGCGTGATGTTCGACAGCTTTCTGGTCGGGCTCTCGACCCTGGCGCGGGACAACATCGGCATCGAAGCGATGGAGCGTGCGATCACCCAGGTGATGCGGCTGTGGGACCTTTCCACGACGGGTGTGCAAAGCACCGCGTCGTGATCATTCGAGCACTTGAACATCCAGTGCCTGGCACAGGGCACGTAACTTTGGGGTCAGGTTGGCTTCCCGGATCGGCTCGAGAGCGTCGTGCTGTTTGTAGTACTTGGCGTAGATGGCTTCAGTCACAGGCCTCTGCTCACCCTCGGCGTTGAGCTCGATATCCGAGAATTTCACCACGCCAACCGGATTGAATCCGGCCCGCTCGACCATCTGCTGCATGCCGCGGGTCTTCGTGGTGACGTAACCCCAGGCCATCGCGATGTCCAGCTTCGCTGCCAGCGCATCGATGGCGTAGCCTGCGAACAGCGTGGCGCCGGTGCCCCTGTGTTGCGGTGCACACGCACCGAACTTGTTGAACAGGGTGCGGTTGACCAGATTGATCTCCAGGCACATGACGCAGATCATCTCGCCCTCGTAGACCCCGACGTAGACGATGGTGTCCTTGTCGGCTTCGCCGGCGAGCGACACGTTCTGCAAGTAGTACTGCGGGTCGCTGAAGACCCGACCGATCCCCACGCCCACATCCGGGTGCCAGCGCCTGACCAATTGGCTCAGCCGCTCGACATCGCTGCGCGCCAATTGACGGTAGCTGTATTGCGCCGGGGTGACAGTGTTCTCGGGCAGCTCGTGCAGGTCTGGCCAGATCCTTTCTTGCATGTGTTCACCTTGTCTTGGACAGAGAGATTGCGACAGCGCCAAAAAAGACTACCTTCCAGATGGTAGGCTGGTCAATTCATAGCGAGGCTAACGCACAGGTGCGCTCAGCCTCGCGTCGGGAAAAACAATATGAAGCAGACGGTGCCCGGCTGGGGCTGCTCCACGCTAGCCGTTCCTCCGTGCAACTGCATGATCGCGGTGACGATCGCCAGCCCCAGCCCATTGGAGTCGGAACGCTCATGGCGCGAGGCATCGCCGCGGTAGAAACGGTCGAACAGCTTGCCCAAGGTGGCTTCGCCCAGCGTCGGGCCCTGGTTCTGCACCTCGATGCGCATACCGTTCTCGACGGCACGCACCTGCATCAGGACGGTGCTGCCCTCATCGGCATAGCGGATCGCGTTGGCCACCAGGTTGCTCAACGCCCGGCGCAGCAGCAGAGGGTCGGCCAGCACCGTACCGTTGCCCGAGGTCTGCATCGACAGTTGCCGCTCTTCGGCGAGCCCTTCGAAATACCCCGCCACGCGCTGCAGTTCATCGTGCAGCGACAGCTGCTGGCGCTCCAGCACGGCCTGCGCTTCGTCGGCGCGGGCGAGGAACAGGATGCTCTCGACCATCCGCGAGATACGCTCCAGCTCCTCGAGGTTGGATGCCAGCAGGGCCTGGTATTCATCTTCACTGCGTGATTGGCGCAAGGCCACCTGGCAATGCCCCATCAGCGAGCCCACGGGGGTGCGAATCTCGTGGGCAAGGTCGGCGGAGAACTGGTTCAGGCGCTGGTAGCCGGCGGCGAGGCGGTCGAGCATGGCGTTGTATGCGTGGCTCAGGCGCAGCAGTTCGACCGGCGTGTCGTCGCTGTCCATGCGGCTGTCCAGCCGCTGTGGGGTGATCCTTGCCGCGTGCGCGGCCATCTTGCGCAACGGGCGCAGGCCACGGTACAGCGACAGGTAGCCCAGCACTGCCGTCAACAGGAACGCCAGGCCTGCGGCCAGGTAGATGCGCTGGCGGAAGGCTTCGAGCATGGCCATTTCCTTGGTCATGATGTGCGCCGCCGTAAGCCTTACCTCACGACCGCCGGAGATCGTCATCACGCTGGCTGCACGCAACGGCACGCCAGCGGCGGTGGCGCCGTCGCGCAGGTCGTTCACCTTCAATGGCGTGTCGGGGCCGACCTCGTCCAGTTGCGGCAGCACGGCCTTCAGCGGATTGACCTTGATCAGCGGTACCTGCCCAGGCTCTTCGATGATGAAGATGTCCTCTTCATTGTTGAGCATGTTCTCCAGGATCTGCGGGTTGACCCGCAACCTGTCCAGCTCCAGGTCATAGCGCAGCAGCTTGCGAAAATGATCCAGGCGCCCGAGCACCGAGTAGTCGGTGCTCTTCATCACCGAGACGCGCATCGAGTCGTACAGGTACAGGCCGGCCCCGGCCACTACCAGCATTGCCACCAGCGCAAACGCCAGGGTCGAGCGCAGGGTCAGGGACGGGGCGCGTCGTCGGCGCATGGCCGTACCTCGCAGACATAGCCGATGCCGCGCACGGTATGGATCAGCTTCAGCGGATAGGGCAGGTCGATCTTGTTGCGCAGCCGCTTCACCGCCACGTCGACCACATTGGTGTCGCTGTCGAAATTCATGTCCCAGACCTCCGAGGCGATCTGCGCCCGCGACAGCACATCGCCTTCGCGACGCAGGAACAGGTGCAGCAGGGCGAATTCCTTGTTGGTCAGCGCGATCACCTGCTGCTGGCGCGTGACCCGTCGGCGGATCAGATCCAGTTCCAGGTCGGCGAGGTGGAAATGATCGGCCTCGCGCACCACGCCCCGGCGCAGGATGGTGCGGATGCGCAGCAGCAGTTCGGTGAAGGAGAACGGCTTGACCAGGTAGTCGTCGGCGCCGAGCTCCAGGCCACGGATGCGGTCCTGCAACTGGTCGCGCGCAGTGAGAAACAGCACCGGCACGTCCTGCCTTGCGCGCAGCAGCTCGATGATCTGGAAACCGTCGATGCCCGGCAGCATCACATCCAGCACGATCAGGTCGTAGGGCGTCTCCAGCGCCTGGTGCAGGCCATCGGCGCCGTGCTGGGTCCAGTCGACGTTGAAGCCGGATTCGCCGAGGCCCTTTTTCAGGTACTCGCCGGTCTTGGTGTCGTCTTCGATCAACAGGATATGCATGGGGGCAGGGCTCGGGCCTCGGGTGGCGGGCAGGCGAAGAGGCAGTGTAACCAGCACGGCAAGCTGCTGTCGGTTACATTTCTGTCATTTGGCGGTGCCGAGGACGAATGACAGAAATGTAATCGGCCGGTCATTCGGAGGTCCCGAGGCGACACCAAAGATAGCGGCACTTCAAACCGCTGAGGATGTGTCGCAATGAAGACCAAGACTGCCCTGTCCACCGCGTTCGGCCTGTTGATGGCCGGCGCCACCGTGCTTGCCAGCGCCGCCGACATGCCTGTGATCAAGCCACTGCGTGGCGTGATCGAAGATGTCAGCAGCAACACCCTGACCTTCAAGACCCGCACCGGCGCGCAGCAGACCATCGGCCTGACCGACAAGACCGGCGTAGTCCGCGCCTCCAAGGCCGACCTCGCCTCGATCAAGACCGACAGCTTTGTCGGTTCTGCCGCCATTCCCCAGGCCAACGGCACCCTCAAGGCCCTGGAAGTGACAGTCTTCGACGCCAGGCTCAAGGGCAGCGGCGAAGGCCATTACGGCTGGGAGAACGCCGACGGCAGCACCGGCACCATGACCAACGGCACCGTGGGCAAGCTCTCCAGCGCCAATGGCCGCACGCTGACCGTCAACTACAAGGGCGGCGAGAAACAGCTGGTGGTGCCGGATGACGTGCCGATCGCCTTCGTCGAGCCAGGCAGCGCTGCCGAGCTGGTCAAGGGCGCCAAGGTCGTGGTGTTCCCGGCTGAAGACGGCAAGAACGCACGCGGCATCGCCGTCGGCAAGGACGGCTTCCAGCCGCCGATGTAACCACCTCGGCCGCCCAGAGGCAGCGCCACGACCGCTGTCGCTGGGCGGCTGCCGTGGCCTTCGCGAAGGGGGCAGTATGAAGAACACCCGCATTCATTCCTGGCCGATCCGCCTGATGCACTGGCTCAATGCCCTGTGCATGGTGTGCATGTTCATGAGCGGCTGGGCGATCTACAACGCCTCGCCGCTGTTCGGTTTCAGGTTTCCCGCCGAACTGACCGTCGGCGGCTGGCTCGGCGGCTCGCTCGCCTGGCATTTCGCATTCATGTGGCTGCTGGCGATCAACGGCCTGGCCTATGTGCTCCATGGCCTGCTCAGCCGGCACTTCCAGCGCGACCTGCTACCGGTTTCGCCCCGTGCCGTGGCGCGTGACATGAGCGCTGCGTTGCGCCTGAAGCTGGTACACGAAAAGGGCGTCTACAACGCGGTGCAGCGCCTGATGTACTGGTTGGTGCTGGCGGCCGGTGTGTTGATCGTGCTTTCGGGGCTGGCGATCTGGAAGCCGATTCAGCTCCAGCAACTGACCGCCTTGTTCGGCGGCTACGATGCCGCGCGCTACGTTCACTTCGCCGCGATGGCGGCCATCGGTGCCTTCGTCGTGGTGCATCTGGTGCTGGTGTTGCTGGTGCCCAAGACCCTGTTGCCGATGATCACTGGCGGCACGCGGCCGATTCGAATAGGAGACCGCCAGGCATGAGCGCTTCGAAAAAAGGCCCGCGCATCCAGCTCGAGCCCGCCCAACGCCTGCAACTGGAGAACATCCAGCGGCGCAACTTCCTGCGTGGCGGGCTCACGGTCGGCGCAATGGCGATGCTCAGTGGCTGCAACCTGCAGGATGGCGATCAGGTCGACCGTGTGCTGTGGGCCATGTCGCGCTGGAACGATCGGGTCCAGGCCTGGCTGTTCAGCGGCCAGCGGCTCGCCCCGACGTTCAGCAAGGCGCAGATGACCCAGCCTTTCCCTTTCAACGCCTATTACGGACAGGACGACATTCCCGAAGTGGACCTGTCCGACTACGCCCTGAGCGTTTCGGGCCGCGTGCGCGACAAGTCGCCCTGGACCCTCGACGGCCTGCGCAAGCTGCCCCAACGCACCGACATCACCCGGCTGGTCTGCGTGGAGGGCTGGAGCGCGATCGGGCAGTGGGGCGGCGTGCCGCTGCGGATTTTTCTCGAACATATCGGGGCAGACACCACGGCCAAGTACGTCGGCTTCAAATGTGCCGATCGCTATTACTCCAGCCTGGACATGGCCACCGCGCTGCATCCCCAGACCCTGCTGGCGCTGGATTATGGCGAAGTCGCACTGCCGCCGGAGTATGGCTATCCGCTGCGGCTGCGGGTACCGACCAAGCTGGGGTTCAAGAACCCCAAGCACATCGTCGAGATCTACGTCAGCAACGATAATCCTGGCGGGTATTGGGAAGATCAGGGGTACAACTGGTTCAGCGGGATCTGATCCAGGCCTCGATACTGGTCCGCCCGCAGCATCTCGATGTAGCGCTGCACCGCCGGCGCCTTTTCGAAGCGGCGATGCAGCAGGGCCAGGCACGAGCGCGGTTGGCAATCTTCGATCGGCCGGTAGTTGACCTGCGGCAGGCTGACCCGGCGCACCATCGACTCCGGCACCACCGCGATGCCCTGGCCCAGCGACACCAGGGCGACCACCGCCACCAGGCTGCCGGGTTGCGGTCCCAGATGGGGGGTGAAGCCGCCCTGCGCGGCGACCGCCAAGGTGCCGGAGATCTGCTCGGGCAGGATGAAGGTTTCCCCGGCCAGCCGTGCGGCATTGATCTGCGGCAGTTCGTTGAGGCGGGAGCTGGAGGGCAGGGCGAGGACGAAGCCTTCTTCCAGCAGCGTGATGGCGTTCAGTTCTTCTGGCAGCTCCATGGGCATTCGTACATAGGCGAGGTCAAGCAGCCCGTCACGAACCAGCTCGGGCGAGGCCATCATGCCCACCTCGCGAATATTGAGCTGGACGCCGGGGCAGGATTGACTGAAGTGCGTCACCTGCTGCTGCAAAAGCCCCGAGTACGCCGCAGAAGCCACATAACCCAGCTCGATACGCCCCACATCACCCCGCCCGGCCCGCTGCGCGCCAAGTTGCGCAGCATCGAACTGGCGCACCGCCTGCAACGCCTCGACCCGCAGCGCTTCACCCGCCGCGGTGAGACGCACGGCCCGCTGGCTGCGCTGGAACAGACGCACACCCAGTTCGTTCTCCATGTCCTGGATCTGCCGGCTCAGCGTTGGCGGAGCGATGCCCAACTGCTCTGCGGCACGGGTGAAGTGACCGTGCTGGGCAACGCTCAGGAAGTAGCGGAAATGGCGGATTTCCATGGGTGCTTGTCGGCTCCGGGACGCGTAACGGTGCTTTCACGCTACAAGGCCGTTGGTCCGGGTGCCAAGTGCCTAGGTAAAAAAACGGCGTGAAATTCGCACTTCACGCCGTGGCCGCACAGGGCGCGGCCCAATCACTTCGAACGGCTCAGCCTCGGGTGCTCGTTGTGCGCATGCTCTGCGTCAACCCCGCGCCTGTGCCGCTTCGAAGCATCCCGATGCACACCAGCGACAGTGCGATCGCCAGTCGACGGACAGCCGATACTGCGGTCTTTATCAAAGATCTGGATGGGGTGTTCATGATGAGTCCTGGCCAATGTATTGATGACCGTTCAATGCTACGGCTGGCGATCATTGTGATTCGTGAGTAATTGATGTTTACTGATCATATTTCGTGATGAGTTGAGATCCCCATGTCTTCGTATCCTTCGTCGTCGGCACTTGCGCTGGATATCGTGCTGTTGCGTACCTTCCTTGCGGTGGTCGACCTGCGCGGTTTCGCCGCTGCGGCCGATCGTCTGGCGCTGACGCCGTCAGCGGTCAGCGGCCACATCAAGCGCCTGGAGGAGAGCCTGGGGACGCGCCTGTTGCAGCGCACCACCCGCCAGCTGGACATGACGCCAGCCGGAGAGACGCTCTACACCTACGCCCGCAATATCCTCGACCTGGAGCAGGAGGTGCGGGCGCGCCTGCGAGGTGAGTCGTCCGCCGGGCGTTTGGTGATCGGTGCTTCCGAAGACTTCGCCGGCACCTGGCTTGCGCAGGTGCTACAGGTGTTTCGCCGGGGGCATCCGGGCATCGCCATCGAGCTGCGGGTGGGCATCACTACCGAACTGCTGCGCCAACAGGCGGAGGGTGAACTGGATGTGGTGTTCGGCAAGCGCTGCGCACGCATCGAAGACGACAGTGAACTGCTGTGGGAAGAGCCTCTGGTGTGGGCCTTCGCCGAACACACCGCCTTGCCGTCCGATGAGCCCGTGCCGCTGTCGGTGTTTCCCGAGCCGTGCGTGTACCGCGAGTCGGCGATCAATGCCCTGGCGGCGGCGGATATCGACTGGCGCCTGGCGTTCGAGAGCCGCAGCATGGCCGGTTGCCTGGCTGCGGCGCAGGCAGGCTTCGCCGTCAGCCCCGTGGCGCAGAGCCAGTTGCGCCACGGGCTGCGTGCGGTGGACGAAAGCGAAGGCTTGCCGCCGCTGGCGATGGCACGTTTCCACGCCTTCACCGGCAAGCCCACGCCGATGACCCGCGCGCTGGTCGATGCCGTGCGCGAGGTGGGGCGCAGGCGCCGTTTTGCCAGCGACTGACGCGTATCATCGCCCGGCGTCGTGTTGCGTGCAGAGGGAGGTATCAGCACGCCCCCGGCGATGCCGGGGAGTGAGATGTCTTGTTGGAATGGGGGGCGTGCGGTTAGGTAGTCAGCGAGTCGATCAGGCGTCTTGCAGGGCATCGCGATAGGCGAACAACCCAGGTGTTCCGCCGGTCATGACGAACAGCAGGTTGTCGCCGCGCACATAGCGGTCGCTCTGCAGGTCGGCGATCAGGCCGGCGAATGCCTTGCCGGAATACACCGGGTCCAGCAGCAGGCCTTGGTGTCGGGCCATCAGGCGCAGGGCATTGAGCATCTCGGGAGTCGGTAGCCCATAGCCTTTGCCAAGGTAATTGCCATCCACCTCGATGTCGTGCGCTTCGATGTCGGCTGGCAGGCCGAGCAGGGTTTGGACATGGTGTGACAAATCCAAGGTCTGGCGTTGTGCAGTGCTCGCGTCTGCCAGTACCGCGTAGGACTTCACCAGGTTGGCGCCACGTCCGAGAGCGGCGAATCCTGCACTGAGGCCGGCATGGGTGCCGGAGCTTCCGTTGGCCGTGAACACCCGCGTGAACTGCAGGGCCAGGGCCTGCTCCTGCTCGGCGATTTCCTGTGCGGCCCTGACATACCCCAGGCAGCCCAGGGCGGTAGAGCCGCCGGTAGGGATCACCTTGACCTTGTGGCCCGCCTTCTCCAACTGCGCTGCACGCAGTTCGGCCCAATGCAGCGCGCTGATCCCGTCGGGGCTGATATGCACCTTGGCGCCAAAGAGCTCGTCCAGCAGCACGTTGCCGCTGTGCTCGTATTCTTCACCCTCCTTGGCGACTGCCCGCGACAACACCAGTTCGCAGGGCAGGCCCAGTGATGCGCAGGCGGCCGCGGTCAATCTCGCGTGGTTGGACTGCAGGCCTCCGACGGTGATGACATGCTCGATGCCGTCATGCAGGGCTGCGCCCAGCAGAAATTCGAGCTTCCTCAGCTTGTTGCCACCGCCACCGAGCGCCATGAAGTCGTCCCGCTTGGCGAACAGACGAATACCACGCACCTCAAGCCCCAAGACCTGTTCCAGCGCGACGAGGCGTTGAATGGGCGTGGCCTGTTCGATCAAGCACTTGCGTGGGAACTGTTCGAGCAGGGAGGTGAGCGTCCTCATGATGAAGCACCGTGGTTGTGAGTTGACGACGACACGTTATTGGAAAATTATTTGTTAATAAATAAAGGTATTGTTCAATTAATTTTAACTGAGAGTTAAATATGGATCGTCTGCGCGCAATGGAAGTCTTCGTCACCGTGGTGGAGCAAGGCAGCTTCAGCGCGGCTGCCGAGCATCTGCGGCTGTCGACCGTGATGGTCAGCAAATACATCCGTGGGCTGGAAGAAACGCTGCAGGTGGAGTTGATCCAGCGCAGTACCCGGCGCATGCGTGTCACCGAGGCGGGAAGGGTGTTCCATGAGGAGTCCCGGCAGGCGCTGGAGCAGGTGCGCCGGGCCTACGAGCAAGTCGAGAGCTTGCAGAAGGCACCCAGCGGCCTGCTGCGAATCAGTGCACCGATGACCTTGGGCTCGGCGCTGGTGGCGCCGATCGTGGCGCAGTTTCTGCGTGAGCATCCGCAGATGCGCGTCGATCTGGTCCTGAGCAACACTGTAGTCGACCTCATGGCCGAGGGTTTCGACCTGGCGTTTCGTATCGGCGAGCTGGGAGATGTCGATCTGGTCGCCAAGCCGCTGCGCCCCTATCGCATGGTGATCTGTGCGGCCCCGGCCTATCTGAACGAACAGGGTTGGCCCACGGTGCCGGCCGATCTCGGCAAGCACCGCTTGCTTGTTCACTCCAGTTGGACCCATCGCTTTAGCTGGCCGCTGCAGGACGCCGGGCGTGAATACTCCTGGCCGGAACACTGGACGCTCAAGAGCAACGACGGCCAGGCGCTGCGCCTGGCTGCGATCAGTGGCAACGGCATCCTCATGCAGCCGGAATTCCTGGTGGCCGATGACCTGCGCGAGGGGCGGTTGGTCTCGTTGCTCGAACCCTTCCTGCCGGCGACTCGGCCGGTCAATCTGGTCTACCTGCGCCAGCGCAGCGCGTTGTCCAAACTCGACGCCTTCGTGCGTTTCGTGATGCAGCGCGCGGCCTAGCTGTAGTTGGCTTTGAACGTTCCATTGTCGGCGCTGTGGTAGTTGACTGAAGCGTCGCCATAGAAGTACGGAGTTTCTCGCTTTCCTCAAAGAGGTAGACGCCAACGTACCAGAGGACATGCCTGTTCACCTGGTAATGGACAACTACGCGATACTCAAGACCGACAAGGTGAAAGCGTGGTTGACAGCGTATCCGTGCTGCTCAGGATGACACCCGGTTGGCCGGTGTTCGCGGTAGTTCCGAGCCCGGATAAAACCGCTCCAGCAGGGGGGGGGCTGCGAACTTTCCGGCATCTGCGAAATACTGCAAGCTCAGCTAAACCCCATGCAGTCGCAAAGCCCGCTGGGCGCATTCCATCCAGCTCATCCTGCGCTTCACCGTCACCTCAGCCTCATCCCCAGCTAGCATCACCGGCATATCCCGCATCTTCATCCAGGGCTCGCTCTGCCAATAGAGCAATGTCGCCGTCCGCCCTCCAGGCCAGCACATCTGACCCAGTCGCGGCGCTTCATCCCCATTCATCTGCCCATCGCGCAGCACTGCCACCACCTCGTGGGTCAGCCAGTGCCGCAAGTGACGGTTCTCCGGAATGTGATGATGGGCCAGTAGGGTGTAGGCCCCGGACTCGCTGACCATGGCGGTTTTCTGATACTTGCCGTAGCGCAGCAGTTGCACGGTGCGATGCTGGTCCGGGTCGAGCTTGCGGATGCCGTGTTCGTCGAAGAAACGCCCGGTCATCCGACCGAGTTCGTGGGCGCAGAACCAGGCTTGGGATTCGAGCCAGAGGGTGTGGAGGTGACGGTTGTGGCGGGTGAAGAGGGTGGGGGAGCAGTAAGTCATGATGGCTATCCAGACCAGGAAAAGCCGTTTCTAACGGGAACGGGATTCCGCCATGTGAGCGTTCTTAGCGCTCCGACAAACTACTTGGATTGCCGTTGGGCAATTAGCGAGATGCGTGTAGGAGATGTCCTGACCTGAAATTCGGGCAATAAAAAAGGCTGCCCGAAGGCAGCCTTTCCGAATCGCCAGGCGATCAATCCCAGCTCAACGCCCCACCAGTCTGATACTCGATCACGCGCGTCTCAAAGAAGTTCTTCTCTTTCTTCAAGTCCATGATCTCGCTCATCCAAGGGAACGGGTTGGTCGTCCCTGGATACTCTTCCTTCAGACCAATCTGGGTCAGGCGACGGTTAGCGATGAACTTGAGGTAATCCTCCATCATCGCCGCGTTCATCCCCAGCACGCCGCGAGGCATGGTGTCGCGGGCGTATTCGATCTCCAGCTGGGTCCCTTGCAGGATCATCTGGGTCGCTTCTTCCTTCATCGCCGCATCCCACAGGTGCGGGTTCTCGATCTTGATCTGGTTGATCACGTCGATACCGAAGTTCAGGTGCATCGACTCGTCGCGCAGGATGTACTGGAACTGCTCGGCAACGCCGGTCATCTTGTTGCGGCGGCCCATCGACAGGATCTGGGTGAAGCCGCAGTAGAAGAAGATGCCTTCCAGTACGCAGTAGTAGGCGATCAGGTTGCGCAGCAGCTCTTTGTCAGTTTCGACGGTGCCGGTGTTGAACTCCGGATCCGAGATGGCGCGGGTGTACTTGAGGCCCCAGGCGGCTTTCTTCGCGACCGATGGGATCTCGTGGTACATGTTGAAGATCTCGCCTTCATCCATGCCCAGCGACTCGATGCAGTACTGGTAGGCGTGGGTGTGGATCGCCTCTTCGAAGGCCTGGCGCAGGATGTACTGGCGGCACTCGGGGTTGGTGATCAGGCGGTACACGGCCAGGGCCAGGTTGTTGGCAACCAGCGAGTCGGCAGTGGAGAAGAAGCCGAGGTTGCGCATCACGATGCGGCGCTCGTCTTCGGTCAGGCCGTCCATGCTCTTCCACAGGGCGATGTCGGCGGTCATGTTGACCTCTTGCGGCATCCAGTGGTTGGCGCAGCCGTCGAGGTACTTCTGCCAGGCCCAGTCGTACTTGAAAGGCACGAGCTGGTTGAGGTCGGCGCGGCAGTTGATCATGCGCTTCTCGTCGACCGCGACGCGGGCCGAGGAGCCTTCGAGCTCGGCCAGGCCTTCGGCGACGTCGAGAGCGTCGAGGGCAGCCTTGGCGCGCTTGACCGCGTCGGAGTCGGTCGCGGTGGCGGCGCGGGCTTCCAGGGCGGCGGCACCGCCGGCGCTGTCGAGCTTGTCGAGGGTGGCGCTGGCATTGGCCTGCGCAGGGGTGTTGCCTTTGGCGGCGACTTCGCCGTCTTCCTTATCGAATTCGTCCCAGCTCAGCATGGTGAGGTTCTCCTGCTTGAGGGCCATCTATGGAGTATGGCCGGTGGATCTTGGTTGCGGTGCGGTGCACGCAAATCGGAAGCGCCCTTTGAGGGCTGGCCGCTGCACTGGGCAGCGGCTTTTATGTCTGTCTGCAGGAGAGGTGGTAGCCTCTTCGCGGGTAAACCCGCTCCTACAGGGTGCTGTGCTGTGGCACAGAAAGTTGAGGCTTCCCGGGGGAAGCCTCAGCCAAGCCTTACTGGCAGGCTTCGCAATCCGGCTCGTCGATGGCGCAGGCCTTCGGTACCGGGGCTGGGCCCGCGGCCTGGACCGGGGCGCTGTCGCCGCCGCTGGAAACGGCGTTGAGCTTGCCGGTGTTGATGGTCGACTTCTCGGTGCTGGTCGCGGCCAGGGCACGGAGGTAGTAGGTGGTCTTCAGACCACGGTACCAGGCCATGCGGTAGGTGACGTCCAGCTTCTTGCCCGAAGCGCCGGCGATGTACAGGTTCAGCGACTGGGCCTGGTCGATCCACTTCTGGCGACGCGAGGCGGCATCGACGATCCACTTGGTGTCGACTTCGAACGCGGTGGCGTACAGGTCCTTCAGCTCTTGCGGGATACGCTCGATCTGCTGCACCGAACCGTCGTAGTACTTCAGGTCGTTGATCATGACCGAGTCCCACAGGCCACGGGCCTTCAGGTCGCGGACCAGGTACGGGTTGATCACGGTGAACTCGCCCGACAGGTTCGATTTGACGTACAGGTTCTGGTACGTCGGCTCGATCGACTGCGACACGCCGGTGATGTTGGCGATGGTTGCGGTCGGCGCGATGGCCATGATGTTCGAGTTGCGGATGCCTTTCTGTACGCGCTCACGGACCGGAGCCCAGTCCAGCGACTCTTCCAGGTTGACGTCGATGTACTTGGCGCCACGGGCTTCGATCAGGATCTGTTGCGAGTCCAGCGGCAGGATGCCCTTGGACCACAGCGAACCCTGGAAGGTCTCGTAGGAGCCGCGCTCATCGGCCAGGTCGCACGAGGCCTGGATGGCGTAGTAGCTGACCGCTTCCATCGACTTGTCGGCGAACTCGACGGCAGCGTCCGAGCCGTACGGGATGTGCTGCAGGTACAGCGCGTCCTGGAAGCCCATGATCCCCAGGCCGACCGGGCGGTGCTTGAAGTTCGAGTTCTGTGCCTGCGGCACCGAGTAGTAGTTGATGTCGATCACGTTGTCGAGCATGCGCACGGCGGTCTTGACGGTACGCGCCAGTTTCGCGGTGTCCAGCTTGCCATCGACGATGTGGTTCGGCAGGTTGATCGAACCCAGGTTGCACACGGCGATTTCATCGGCGTTGGTGTTCAGGGTGATCTCGGTGCACAGGTTCGAGCTGTGGACCACGCCCACGTGCTGCTGCGGCGAACGCAGGTTGCACGGGTCCTTGAAGGTCAGCCATGGGTGGCCGGTCTCGAACAGCATCGACAGCATCTTGCGCCACAGGTCTTTGGCCTGGATGGTCTTGAACACCTTGATCTTGTTGTACTCGGTCAGGGCTTCGTAGTACTCGTAGCGCTCTTCGAAGGCCTTGCCGGTCAGGTCGTGCAGATCAGGAACTTCGCTTGGCGAGAACAGGGTCCACTTGCCGTCGTCGAAGACGCGCTTCATGAACAGGTCCGGGATCCAGTTGGCGGTGTTCATGTCGTGGGTACGGCGACGGTCGTCACCGGTGTTCTTGCGCAGCTCGAGGAATTCCTCGATGTCCAGGTGCCAGGTTTCCAGGTAGGCGCAGACCGCGCCCTTGCGCTTGCCGCCCTGGTTGACCGCAACGGCGGTGTCGTTGACCACTTTCAGGAACGGCACGACGCCTTGCGACTTGCCGTTGGTGCCCTTGATGTACGAGCCCAGGGCGCGTACCGGGGTCCAGTCGTTGCCCAGGCCGCCAGCGAATTTGGACAGCATGGCGTTGTCGTGGATGGCCTTGTAGATGCCCGACAGGTCGTCCGGAACGGTGGTCAGGTAGCAGCTGGACAGCTGCGGACGCAGGGTGCCGGCGTTGAACAGGGTCGGGGTCGAGGCCATGTAGTCGAACGACGACAACAGGTTGTAGAACTCGATCGCACGGGCTTCGCGGTCTTTCTCCTGCAGCGCCAGGCCCATGGCGACGCGCATGAAGAACACCTGCGGCAGCTCGAAGCGCACGCCATCCTTGTGAATGAAGTAGCGGTCGTAGAGGGTCTGCAGGCCCAGGTAGGTGAACTGCTGGTCACGCTCGTGATTGATGGCCTTGCCCAGGCGCTCCAGGTCGTAGCCCTTCAGTGCTGGGTCGAGCAGCTCGAACTCGACGCCTTTCTCGACGTAGGCCGGCAGGGCCTTGGCGTACAGCTCGGCCATTTCGTGGTGGGTGGCGCTGTCGGCCACGCCCAGGAAGCCCAGGCCTTCGGCGCGCAGGGTGTCCATCAGCAGGCGGGCGGTGACGAACGAGTAGTTCGGCTCGCGCTCGACCAGGGTACGGGCGGTCATCACCAGGGCGGTGTTGACGTCCTTGATGGCCACGCCGTCGTAGAGGTTCTTCAGGGTGTCGCGCTGGATCAGGTCGCCATCGACTTCGGCCAGGCCTTCGCAGGCTTCGCTGATGATGGTGTTCAGGCGTGCCATGTCCAGCGGCGCCAGGCTGCCGTCGGCCAGGGTGATGCGGATGCTTGGGTGCGGCTCGACCACGGCGTCGGTGTGGGCGCGGGTGGCGCGCTCTTTTGCGCGCTGGTCGCGGTAGATCACGTAGTCACGGGCGACTTTCTGCTCGCCGGCGCGCATCAGGGCCAGTTCGACCTGGTCCTGGATTTCTTCGATGTGGATGGTGCCACCCGATGGCATGCGGCGCTTGAACGTGGCAGTGACCTGCTCGGTCAGGCGCGCGACGGTGTCGTGGATGCGCGACGAGGCGGCGGCGGTGCCACCTTCAACTGCAAGGAACGCCTTGGTGATGGCAACGGTGATCTTGTCGTCGGTGTAGGGGACGACAGTGCCGTTGCGCTTGATCACACGCAGTTGGCCCGGAGCGGTCGCAGCCAGATCCTGGTTCGAATCAGCGGCCTGCGGCGCCTTGGCCTGCGGGTTCTCGCGAGTTGTGTCGGTTTGCATGGGTGTCTCCACAGTTTCTATATTGTTCAGGCGCCTTGTGGGCGCCCACCGTTCCATCCATCAGTTCGACCGGCCCAGGCGGGGGATGCCACGCGCACGTGCATCCGCCCGCTCGGGCTCACCGACTTCGGGACAGACTCAGGAATAAGGGGCAATCACTTGCCGCTCCCTGGCCGAAGTCAAAGATTCTGGGTCACGCCCAAAAACTGTTGCTGTCGGGTGCCAGGCGATGCCTGCAACACCCATACCCGAACAAGGCCCTGACGGGCTTGCCTCGGTCGCGCCTCCGCAGGAGCGGTTTGGCTGCTGAAATCACCGTAAGTTCCGGCTGAAAAAACGCTTGAGTTTCTGCCTGGACTTGTGTTTGTGATTTGGGGCGAAGCCACAACATGTAGTGGTTCGCTGCAATGGGGATACAAGATAATGCGGTATTGGGGTCTTTGCAAGGCGAGCCGCTGTGGATAACTTGTGAGTACTTTGTGTGTGAAAGGTGGGTATTCGCTGTAGGCCTTGTCGCAAGAGGTTTTTGCCGGTTTCAGGCCTGTGACAGAATTTTTCGCGTGGTTGGCAGTGCCTGGGGCGGGACGTAGTATCCGGGGGATATGTTGCCCTTTGGTGAAGGGCGGCAGCAGCCCCATCGTGGGGCAAGCCTGCACCCACCGTAGCGCACCGACACCAAAATCATGAACAAGAGGTGACCGGCGATGGACCAGCCCAACAACCGCATCCTGATCGTCGAGGATGACCAGCGCCTGGCCGAACTCACAGCCGAATACCTGCAGGCCAATGGCTTCGAGGTGGCGGTGGAGGGCGATGGCGGGCGGGCGGTGCGGCGCATCATCGACAGCCAGCCTGATCTGGTGATCCTCGACCTGATGCTCCCCGGAGAGGATGGCCTGAGCATCTGCCGGCGGGTGCGCGGGCAGTTCCCCAACCCCATCCTCATGCTCACCGCGCGCAGCGATGAACTCGACCAGATCCAGGGGCTGGACCTGGGGGCTGACGACTATATCTGCAAACCGGTGCGCCCGCGCCTGCTGCTGGCACGCATCAACGCGCTGTTGCGCCGCAGCGATGCGCCGCAGGGCAAGGGGCACGACCTTAGTTTTGGAGGGCTGCGCATCGACAACCGCCTGCGCGAGGCCTGGCTGGGCGAGCAGCCGATCGACCTGACCGGTGCCGAGTTCGACCTGCTCTGGCTGCTGGCCAGCAACGCCGGGCGGGTGCTGTCGCGCGAGCAGATCTCCACCTCGCTGCGCGGGGTGGGCTATGACGGCCAGGATCGCTCCATCGATGTGCGCATCTCCAAGATTCGCCCCAAGATCGGTGACGATCCCATCCACCCGCGCCTGATCAAGACCCTTCGCAGCAAGGGTTACCTGTTCGTCGGCGATGCTACCCCATGAATTCGATCTTCCTGCGCATCTATGGCGGCATGCTCGCGGTGCTGGTGCTGGTCGCGGTGCTTGGCGTGCTGAGCCTGCACCTGGTCAACGAGGTGCGCGCAGGCCAGCACCGCGAGGGCCTGGCGCAAGGCACCTTCAGCCTGATGGCAGACAACCTGGCGATGCAGAACGAGGTGGAGCGCAAGCGGTCGCTGGTGATCTGGGAACGCTTGCTCGGGGTGCCGCTGGACCTGGCGCCGCTGTCGATGCAGACCCTCGATGCCGGGCAGCGCAGCCGCCTGGCGCGTGGCCTGGTGGTGGTGGAGAAGACCGGCCCGCATGCGGCCAAGGTCTTGCGCCAGGTGGCGCACGAGGATGTTGTGCTGGTCGCGCAGGTCAAGCAGGTCAGCGAGCAGTTGGCCCGTGCCACGCTTTATCTGTTGGCTGACGAACTGGTGCGCTACCCGGTGACCGAGCAGCAGCAGCGGTTGGCACAGATCAGGCAGAGCAAGGGGTTCGGCTTCGACATCGCCCTGCAGCGGATCGAGCGGGTAGGGCTGGACGACGATCAGCGGCGCCGGGTAGAGGAAGGCGACACGGTGATGGCGCTGGGGCGCGATGGTGATTCGATCCGCGTATTCGCCGGTTTGTCCGGCTCGCCATGGGTGCTGGAAATCGGCCCGCTGTACCAGCTCAACCCTTATCCACCGCAATTGTTGATCCTGATCGCCTTTCTCGGCCTGTGCCTGATCGGGTTGGTGGTGTACCTGCTGGTGCGCCAGCTCGAGCGCCGTGTCTCGGGGTTGGAGATGGCGGCCTCGCGCATCGCCCAGGGCAGCCTGGAAACCCGCGTGCCGGCGGGCGATGCAGACTCGGTCGGGCGTCTGGCGGCGGCGTTCAATGGCATGGCCGAGCATTTGCAGCGTTCGCTGAGCATGCAGCGTGAGCTGGTGCGGGCGGTGTCCCACGAATTGCGCACGCCGGTGGCGCGCCTGCGCTTCGGCCTGGAGATGATCGAGAGCGCCAGCACCGAGCAGGCGCGGAGCAAACACCTGGCGGGCATGGACAGCGATATCCAGGACCTGGACCGGCTGGTCGACGAGATGCTCACCTACGCGCGCCTGGAGCAGGGCGCGCCGGCCCTGAAGTTCCAGCGGATCGACCTGGACAGCCTGCTCGATCGGGTGATCGATGAACTGGCGCCGCTACGCGCGGATGTGCGGGTGACTCGCGGGGCGTGTGAGCTGGGCGAAGACCAGTTGGCCTGGGTCGAGGCCGAACCGCGCTACCTGCATCGAGCACTGCAGAACCTGGTGAGCAATGCCATGCGCCACGCCGAGTCCGAGGTGCGCCTGAGCTTTCAGCTCGGCCAGCAACGTTGCCGCATCGAGGTCGAGGACGACGGTCCGGGGATTCCCGAAGGCGTCTGGGACCGCATCTTCACGCCCTTCACGCGCCTGGACGACAGCCGTACCCGCGCCTCGGGAGGGCATGGCCTGGGCCTGTCGATCGTGCGGCGGATCATCTATTGGCACGGTGGACGGGCGCAGGTGGGGCGCAGCGAGGCGCTGGGTGGCGCCTGCTTCAGTCTGAACTGGCCACGACAGCAGGCGCCGGGGTGAGGCTCAGGCGCTGATCAGGCTGAGCAGGTGGCCGTCCTGCAGGCAGAACTGGCCATCCAGTTCGCGGCCGTGGTGCCACTCGCTCGACAGGTCGGTGAGCAGGCGCAGGCGTGCGTGGCCCGCGGCGTCCCACTCCAGCACTTCAGCGTGTTCGAAGTAGAAGCGCTTGAGGGTCAGGGGGTAGAGGGCCTTGAACAGGCTTTCCTTGAGCGAGAAGGTCAGCGTCACACCGAGGCCAATCCTTGAACGGTCCAGGCGCTGCAACTCGTCGGCGGTGAGAATCTCGCCCGCCAGGCGCTCGGCGCGCTCGTCGTCGAGCAGGCTTTCCTGATCCAGGCCGATGCCCTGGCAGGCGCCTTCATGGGCGACCACGGCAGCGGCCCAGCCCTGGCCATGGGTGATCGAACCTCGGATGCCGGCGGGCCAGACCGGTGAGCGGTCTTCGTGGCTGTCCGGAACATAGTCGCGGCCATCCAGGCGTTGCAGTGCCGCGCGGGCACAGACTCGGCCGGCCAGGTACTCGGCCTGACGCTTGGCCACCGAGCGCTGCAGGCTGGGGCTCTGCGCGATGCCGGCGCGCTGGAAGTCGTCGGCGGCCAGGCGCTTGGGGTCGAAGGCGCAACTGACCAGCACCGCGCCGGGGAGGGGCTGGGGTAGAGGCCAGTGGTGCTGGAGTGGGGTGCAGCAGGTGGGGAGTCTGTCCATGGGCGGTATTGTGCCAGTTCCGGCCCTTTCGCGGGCAAGCCCGCTCCTGCAGGTGCGCAAAGAATTCGTAGGGGCTTGGGCCCCTACTTGAACGCCTGCTTGAAGAACGCCTGCATGTCCTTCCAGGAGCTTTCATCTGCCGCCTTGTCATAGCCGATGTCCGGCCCGCCATGCGCGCCATGGCTCAAGCGGTCCGCATCCGGGTTGGTAAAGCCATGCTTGGCCCCGGGAATGCCAACGAACTGCATGTCTGCTCCGGCATCCTTCATTTCTTTCTTGAAGGCTTCGACCTGTTCGGCCGTGACCATGCTGTCGGCCTCGCCATGCTCGACCAGGATCTTCGCCCTGACCACGTCCGGTTTGGCCGGTGTCTGGGTGACCAGCGCGCCGTGGAAGCTCACCACGCCATCGAGCTTCTCGCCCCGGCGTGCAGCGTCGAGCACTACCTTGCCGCCGAAGCAGTAGCCGACGGCGCCCAACTGGTGCTTGTTGGTGTTGGGTTGCAGCTTGAGCAGTTCGAGCCCGGCGTCGAAGCGTCGCGCCGCTGCTGCTGGATCCTTGAGCGCTGCCGCCATGAACGCCTGGGCGTCCTGCGGGTGCTCGGTGTGCTTGCCGTCGCCATACATGTCGATGGCCAGCGCGTTGTAGCCCAGCGCCGCGAGGTCGCGGGCGCGGCGCTTGGCGTAGTCGTTCAGCCCCCACCATTCATGCACCACGACCACACCGGGGCGCTTGCCCTCGATGGCGTCGTCGTAGGCGTAGTAGCCGATCAGCGCAGTGCCGTCGGCGTCCTGGTAGCGGATCTCGCGGGTCTGTACCGCCGCCTGGGCGAAGGCGGCGCTGCACATCAGGGCCAGGGCAAGCAGTGAACGCATGAGGGGGTCTCCAGGAAAGATGCAGCCGTATCGGGTTCGTTCAGCCAAGGTTCAGCCGGGGTTCAGGAGCGGTTCAGGGCGCCCTGCTTACTCTAGCCCCCAGACCGAAACAGCGCACCTACTGGAGTAACAAAGCATGAAAGCACTCAACACCCTGATGGTCGCCATGGCTGTTTGCGCAGCTGGCGTTACCGCCACCGCCCAGGCCGACGACACCTTCGCCAGCCTGACCTACGGCCAGACCAGCGACAAGGTCCGCAAGTCCGGCCTGCTGCAACGCAACACCGACAACTTCAACGCCGACGGCATCATCGGCAAGGACAGCACCTGGGGCCTGCGTGTCGGCCAGATCAACGATCAAGGCCGCTACTACCTGACCTACGACAACGTTTCCGGCGATCACAGCGGCGTCAAGCTGCGTCAGGAAAATCTGCTTGGCAGCTACGATGTGTTCCTGCCGATCACCGACACCACCAAGCTGTTCGGCGGTGGCAGCGTGGGCGTCACCAAGCTGACCCAGACTTCCTCCGGTTATAGCCGCGACACCGACTATGGCTACGCACTCGGCCTGCAGGCCGGTGTTCTGCAACAGGTCACCGACAATACCTCGGTGGAACTGGGCTACCGTTACCTGACCAGCAATGCCGCCACCGAACTGTCTTCGCACGGTGGCCCGAAGGATGGCACCCTGCGCCTGAAGAGCAGCGCCCAGACCTACCTCGCCGCCAGCTACAAGTTCTAAGGTCGAGGCTCATCGAACCGGCAGGGGTTTCCCGTGCCGGTTCGCTGTTATGCTGTGCCGGCCCTGATCGCTCGGCGGTCCGGGAGATATAGACAAAGGAGATGCGGCATGAAATTGCTGGTGGTCGAGGACGAGGCGCTGCTGCGCCATCACCTGTATACGCGTCTTGGCGAGACCGGGCATGTGGTGCAGGCGGTGGGCGATGCCGAAGAGGCGCTTTACCAGGCCGAGCAGTACAACCATGACCTCGCCGTGATCGACCTGGGCTTGCCGGGCATGAGCGGGCTGGACCTGATCCGCCAGCTGCGCAGCCAGGACAAGACCTTCCCCATTCTGATTCTCACCGCCCGCGGCAACTGGCAGGATAAGGTCGAAGGCCTGGCCGCCGGTGCCGACGACTATGTGGTCAAGCCTTTCCAGTTCGAAGAGCTGGAGGCGCGCCTGAACGCGTTGCTGCGTCGTTCCAGCGGCTTTACCCAGTCGACCATCGCTGCAGGCCCGCTGGTGCTGGACCTCAATCGCAAACAGGCAACGCTGGACGAGCAGCCCCTGGCGCTCACCGCCTATGAATACCGGATTCTCGAATACCTCATGCGTCATCACCAGCAGGTGGTGGCCAAGGACCGTCTGATGGAGCAGCTCTACCCGGACGACGAGGAGCGCGATCCCAACGTCATCGAAGTATTGGTCGGCCGCCTGCGCCGCAAGCTCGAGGGCGACAACGGCTTCAAACCCATCGACACCGTGCGCGGCCTGGGCTACCTGTTCACCGAGCGCTGCCGATGATCCGCTCGCTGCGCCTGCGCCTGATGCTGGCCGCAGCGCTGCTGGCCCTGCTGTTCATGCTGGCGCTGTTGCCGGCGCTGCAGAAGGCCTTCAGCCTGGCCCTGCAGGAGTCGATCGAGCAGCGCCTGGCCTCGGATGTCACCACCATGATCTCGGCGGCGCGCATCGAGCATGGGCATCTGCAGATGCCCGAGCTGCTGCCCGACGAGCGCTACAACCTGCCCAGCATGGGGTTGCTCGGCTACATCTTCGACCGTGACGGCCGGTTGGTCTGGCGTTCACGCGCCACCGCCGACAAGCACATCAACTATCAACCCCGCTATGACGGGCGCGGCAACGAATTCGCGCGAATCCGCCAGGACGACGGCGACGAGTTCTTCGTCTATGACGTCGAGGTCAAGCTGCTCGGCGGCAAGAGTGCGGCGTTCAGCATCGTCGCGCTGCAACCTGTGCGCGAGTACCAGCACACCCTCGATGGCCTGCGCGAGAAGCTCTACTTGGGCTTTGGTGCGGCCTTGCTGGCATTGATGGTGCTGCTCTGGGCCGGCCTGACCTGGGGGCTGCGGTCGTTGCGTCGCCTGAGTCGAGAGCTGGACGAGGTGGAAAGCGGCGCCCGTGAAGGGCTGAGCCGTGAGCATCCACGCGAGCTGCTGCGTTTGACCGGCTCGTTGAACCGCCTGCTGCACAGCGAGCGCGAGCAACGTCAGCGTTATCGCGACTCGCTGGATGACCTGGCGCACAGCCTCAAGACTCCGCTGGCAGTACTGCAGGGGGTTGGCGAAAGCATGGGCCAGCGCAGCGACGAGCGCGAACAGGCGCGGGTACTGCAAAGCCAGATCGAGCGCATGAGCCAGCAGATCGACTACCAGCTGCAACGTGCCAGCCTGCGCAAGAGTGGCCTGGTGCGGCACAAGGTGCGCCTTGCGCCGGTGCTCGACAGCCTGTGCAACACGCTGGACAAGGTCTATCGCGACAAGCGTGTGACCGTGACCTTGAGCATTCCCGAACAGGCGTGGGTACCGATCGAGGAGGGCGCCCTGCTCGAATTGCTCGGCAACTTGCTGGAGAACGCCTACCGCCTATGCCTGGGGCAGGTGCGGATAAGCCTGGAGCAGTTGCCTGGGCAGCAGGTCTTGTGTGTCGAAGATGACGGCCCCGGTGTGCCGCCCGGCCAGCGCATGCGCATTCTGCAGCGCGGCGAGCGCCTGGACAGGCAGCATCCGGGGCAGGGGATCGGGCTTGCGGTGGTCAAGGACATCATCGACAGCTTCGATGCCCGGCTTACGCTGGATGATTCGCCCCTGGGCGGGGCGGCATTCAGGATCGTGTTCAACCTGGAGTGATCTTGCGGGCGGGGGCCTCATCGCGGGCAAGCCCGCTCCTGGATAGCCGATGAATCCAACCCTTGGGGGCTTGCCCGCGAAGCCCCAAGCATTTGCTCGTATCGGGCGGATTCCCGCCATCGTCCTTGTACGAATCTCGCCACCGGGCGGAAATCCGCCAATCCATCCCTGTCGATTCGCCCTGTCCTTGGGCAGAAATTTCCCGAAAACACGGGCCTTGCACCTGATTCGGGCATTTTGGCATCACCCTTGCTACAGATCTGGCAGAGGCCTGCTCAGGCAGCTCGAACACAACGACAAATCCCTCCAGGTGCAGGAGGGTTCGCGCTTTAGGTGCCTCGCCCTGGGAAGGGTGAAACGGCACACTTGAGGATAATTAAGCCATGACGAAACGTCAGCCGCTGTACAAGTCCCTGTATGTCCAGGTGATCGTTGCAATCACCATCGGCATTCTGCTCGGCCACTACTACCCCGAAACCGGTGTCGCCCTCAAACCCCTGGGTGACGGCTTCGTCAAACTGATCAAGATGGTCATCGCCCCGATCATCTTCTGTACTGTGGTCAGCGGCATCGCCGGCATGCAGAGCATGAAGTCGGTCGGCAAGACCGGCGGCTATGCACTCCTGTACTTCGAGATCGTCTCCACCATCGCCCTGATCATCGGTCTGGTCGTCGTCAACGTGGTTCAGCCTGGCGCTGGCATGCACGTCGACGTCAGCACCCTGAACGCCAGCAGCGTCGCAGCCTACGCCGCCGCCGGTGCACAGCAGACCACCGTCGGCTTCCTGCTCAACGTCATCCCTAACACCGTGGTCGGCGCCTTCGCCAACGGCGACATCCTCCAGGTGCTGATGTTCTCGGTGCTGTTCGGCTTCGCCCTGCACCGCCTGGGCAGCTACGGCAAGCCAGTGCTCGAGCTGATCGACCGCTTCGCCCATGTCATGTTCAACATCATCAACATGATCATGAAGCTGGCGCCGGTCGGTGCCTTCGGTGCCATGGCCTTCACCATCGGCCAGTACGGCGTGGGTTCGCTGGTGCAGCTGGGCTACCTGATGGCCTGCTTCTACATCACCTGCCTGGCGTTCATCCTGATCGTCCTCGGCGGTATCTGCCGCGCCCACGGCTTCAGCGTCCTCAAGCTGATCCGCTACATCCGTGAAGAACTGCTGATCGTACTGGGTACTTCCTCCTCGGAATCGGCCCTGCCACGCATGCTGACCAAGATGGAGCGCCTGGGCGCGAAGAAATCCGTGGTTGGCCTGGTGATTCCGACCGGCTACTCGTTCAACCTGGACGGCACCTCGATCTACCTGACCATGGCTGCGGTGTTCATCGCCCAAGCCACCGACACCACCATGGACATCACTCACCAGATCACCCTGCTGCTGGTGCTGCTGGTTGCGTCCAAGGGTGCTGCTGGCGTTACCGGTTCGGGCTTCATCGTCCTGGCCGCCACCCTGTCCGCCGTTGGCCACCTGCCGGTTGCCGGCCTGGCGCTGATCCTGGGTATCGACCGCTTCATGTCCGAAGCCCGTGCCCTGACCAACCTGATCGGCAACGCCGTTGCCACCGTGGTCGTGGCCAAGTGGGTGAAGGAGCTGGACACCGACAAGCTGCAATCGGAACTGGCTTCCGGCGGTGCACCGCTGGTTGAAACCCGTCCGACCGACGACCTGGGCGTTGCTGAAGGCCCGGCTACTCGCTGATAGCGGTTGTAGTGAGGTGAAAGAGGCGACCTTCGGGTCGCCTTTTTTCATGCTTTCGCTCAACCCTTGAGCGGACACTTGTTACCACGTGTATCTAGATAATTACCTGACGCTGATAGCTGACTATCGATAGATTCGAGTGTGCCGCGAGGGTATTGCAAAAGCACGACCTTGTCGCGATGCATTCATTTCATACGGTTCAGGGAGTTCAGGTAATGCTCAAGCCCAGTGATGGAAAAGCAAGTAACGGGTTGCGGCTCGAAGGTGATGACCACAGTGATCATCTGGTTGGCCTATACAGCGATGATGTGATCAGGGGCCGTGGCGGTCACGATGTACTGGAAGGAGGCAATGGAGATGACATCCTGTTCGGTGGTCCAGGTAGTGACGTGCTGAATGGGGGCGAGGGCGGTGACCTACTGTTCGGAGGTGACGGCGCCGATGTGCTTATCGGCGACAGTGGTAATGACGCCCTGCTCGCAGGTGAGGGGAATGACCTGCTCGAGGGTGGGCCAGGTGCCGATGTGCTGAGCGGTGGTCGAGGTGCCGATCTCTTCGTGTTTTCAAAGTTGGCTGACATGGGCCTCGGCAATCGACGGGATATCATCACCGACTTCAATGGTGCAATGGGGGATCGCATTGATCTGCGTGGATTGGCAGCGTCCTCTGGCCTTGTCGGCTTCACCTTTATTGGTGATGCTCCTTTTACCGAAAAAGGCCAACTGCGTTTCGAGCACGGGCTGCTGTCGGGTAATGTCCGCGGCGGTCTCGCGCCAGATTTCGAAATCGAACTGATTGGTGTTGAACACTTCACGACCGCGTATCTGATCCTCTGACATCCTCGTCTATCGAGGTCACAGGTGGTAGTAGTGTCTATTCGACGCGTGTCTCGCCGCTGTACACCAGGATCTCCCGGCAGCGCCGGCACAGATAGCGTCGCCCCTGGCGCACCAGCTTGTGCCGCTGGGCGCTGAACGCAAAGTCGCTGTCTGCGCAGGGGCAGCGGTAGATATAGCGAGTTGCCACGCGGCGCTGCACCTCATAGTTGTGGCAGCGGTTGGGCGGCAGTTCGTAGACCCCGCGCATGATCAATTGCCACTCCTCGCCATGGGCCTGGATGCGGTCACCGAACAGTTGATGGGCGATCAGGTGGGCGACTTCATGGGCCACGGTCTGGCGCAGGAAGTCATCCTGGTTCTCGCGGTACAGCTGCAGGTTGAAGCGCAGCAGGTTCTCGTGCAGATGAGCGACACCGGCCTTCTGGCCGCGCAGCTTGAAGCTGACTTCCGGGCGCGGGAAGGGGCGTTTGAAGAAGGTTTCGGCTTGCTGGTAACAGGTTTCGACGCGTTGCTTGAGTAGCTCGGGCATGGCGGGATGATTCTCCTGACGCGCCATTATGCCGCAAGCCCTGCACGCTTGCCGAGCCGCCGGTCAGCACGAAGCCAGAGGCCGCCAAAACGGCGGCCTCTGGCCCGACGCCCCAGTGTTGGTGTTTCTAATTGGTGTAGACCGGCCCCACGCCAAGCCCCCAGATGATCACGGTGGCGGCCATGATCGCCACCAGCACCACCAGGCCCACCGCCAGCACGGAGCTGGAGAACAGGAAGCCTTCGTCGGTGGGGATGTTCATGAAGGTCGGCAGCCCGACATACAGTAGGTAGACCGTGTAGCAGATGGCCGCTGTGCCCAGCAGCATGCCCAGCCACAGGTGAGGGTAGAGCGCCGCCAGGCCGCCGAGGAACAGTGGCGTGGCGGTGTAGGTTGCAAAGGCGATGCACTGTGCCATAGAAGGGTTGGCATCATAGGTGCGCGCCATCCAGTGGATGAAGGCCCCCATCACCGCCACCCCGGCAAGCATCGCCAGGTAGGACATGACGCTCATCCACAGCGCGCTTTCCATGGTCAGCATCACCGGTGGTCGATCACCGATCACCCAGCCGACCTGGGTGGTGCCGATAAAGGCGGACACCGCCGGAATCGCTGCCAGGATCAGGGTGTGGGTCAGGTACATGTGGCTGATGCTTTCTTCTTCACCGCGAATCTCCCGCCATTCCTGGTCGGGATGGGTAAACAGCCCCAGAACGTGATGGATCATGCCGGTCACTCCTATCGTCGTCGCCAAACGCCCCCCAAGCGGAGCGCCTGTGGCCGAGGCCAGGCAACCGATCAAGCGGTAATATGGCCTTATGTCGCAGTATAGGAAGCAGAACCCGGCACAAACCCGGCTTTTTAGAGCAAATCGCGCTGTTGGCGGCGCTGTTGATTCTTTATCGGAATGGCCTACGCCTGTGCTCGGTTTGTGCGTAAAATAGCCGGCTTTTGTCACACCTCGCGGATCCAAGCGCTATGGGCACCCTCTCGGTCAACCAGAACAAACTGCAAAAACGCCTGCGTCGTCTCGCCGGCGAAGCCATCACCGACTACAACATGATCGAGGATGGCGACAAGGTCATGGTCTGCCTGTCCGGCGGCAAGGACAGCTACACCATGCTCGATGTTCTGCTGCACCTGCAGAAGGTGGCGCCGATTTCGTTCCAGATCGTCGCGGTGAACATGGACCAGAAGCAGCCAGGCTTCCCCGAGCATGTGCTGCCGGCCTACCTCAAGACCCTCGGCGTCGAGTACCACATCGTCGAGAAGGACACTTACTCGGTGGTCAAGGAACTGATCCCCGAAGGCAAGACCACCTGCTCGCTGTGTTCTCGCCTGCGCCGTGGCACGCTGTACACCTTCGCCGACGAGATCGGTGCGACCAAGATGGCGCTCGGCCACCACCGCGACGACATCGTCGAGACCTTCTTCCTCAACATGTTCTTCAACGGCGCGCTCAAGGGCATGCCGCCCAAGCTGCGCGCCGACGATGGCCGCAACGTGGTGATCCGTCCGCTGGCCTACTGCAGCGAGAAGGATATCCAGGCTTACTCGGATATGAAGGAATTCCCGATCATCCCGTGCAACCTGTGCGGTTCGCAGGAGAACCTGCAGCGCCAGGTGGTCAAGGACATGCTGGTGGAGTGGGAGCGCAAGCACCCGGGCCGTACCGAGAGCATCTTCCGCGCCCTGCAGAACGTCGCGCCTTCGCAACTGGCCGACCGCGACCTGTTCGACTTCACCAGCCTGAAGATCGACGAGAGCGCCACCCCGCGCTTCCTCGACGTACTGAACATCTGACCTCATGCGCGACTATCAGTGGCTGCATGAGTACTGCATCAATCGCTTCGGCTCGGCCAAGGCGCTCGAAGCGTTCCTGCCGCAACCGCGCACGCCGGCGCAGTTGCGCGACATCACTGACGACCGCTACCTGTCGACCCTGGCCCTGCGGGTGTTCCGCGCCGGGCTCAAGCACAGCCTGGTGGACGCCAAGTGGCCGGCGTTCGAGCAGGTGTTCTTCGGTTTCGACCCGGAGAAGGTTGTACTGATGGGCGCCGAGCATCTGGAGCGCCTGATGCAGGACGAGCGCATCATCCGCCACCTGGGCAAGCTCAAGAGCGTGCCGCGCAATGCGCAGATGATCCTCGACGTGACGAAGGAGAAGGGCAGTTTCGGTGCCTTTATCGCCGACTGGCCCGAGACCGATATCGTCGGCTTGTGGAAGTACCTGGCCAAGCATGGCAACCAGCTCGGTGGCCTGTCGGCGCCGCGCTTCCTGCGCATGGTCGGCAAGGATACCTTCATCCCCACCGAGGACATGGCAGCAGCCTTGATCGCGCAGAAGGTGATCGACAAGCAGCCCACCAGCCAGCGCGACCTGGCGCTGGTGCAGCAGGCGTTCAACCAGTGGCATGAAGAGAGTGGCCGGCCGCTGTGCCAGTTGTCGGTGATGCTGGCGCATACCGTCAATCATTGAGTCCTCGCTGAAGCCATCACGGGCTTGCCCCGCGATGGCTTCAACACTGAGCTCAGCTACCTTCCCCGGCCATCCGCCGCTCGAACTGAAACTTCCAGCGCACGTACAGCAACCCGCTGACGAACAACCCCAGGCTCACCAGCACCTCGATCCAGCCAAACAGCGCCCGAGCCGGGTCGAACGCTGCCAGCACGCCCTTGATGAAATAGATGTTCACCACAAAGCAGGTCCAGGCATGCGCCCGGGCGCTGCCACTGAGCATGCCTGGCAGTAACAGCAGTAGCGGAATCAGCTCGATGGCCAGGATCACTTCGACCCGCGCCCCATGCAGGTCGGCGAACCACAGGTTGTTCACCACCAGCAAGGCGATCAGGCCGAAGAAGCAGGCCAGGCTCAGCGCCCGGGTCAGGCGCAGGCGCGGGGCCAGCCAGTCGAGTGCAGGCAGGACCTTGGGCTTTCTAGCCACGCTCGCCACCCAGGGCCTTGGCCGTGTTGGCCAGCCGTTGGCCGAGCGCCCTGCACAGGGCGATCTCGTGTTGGTCCAGCTCGCGCTTGCCATCGGCACCGGCATGATGGCTGGCGCCGTAGGGCGTGCCGCCGCCACGGGTTTCGAGCAGGGCCGATTCGCTATAGGGCAGGCCAGTGACCAGCATGCCGTGGTGCATCAGCGGCAGCAGCATCGACAGCAGGGTGGTTTCCTGGCCGCCATGCAGGCTGGCAGTGGAGGTGAACACCGCCGCAGGCTTGCCGACCAGTTCACCGCCTAGCCACAGGCTGCTGGTGCCGTCGAGGAAGTACTTGAGCGGCGCGGCCATGTTGCCGAAGCGGGTCGGGCTGCCCAAGGCAAGCCCCGCGCAGTGGCGCAGGTCGTCCAGCGTGGCGTAGAGCGCGCCGCTGGCGGGGATGTCCGGCGCCACGGCTTCGCACTCGGTGGAAATCGCCGGCACCGTGCGCAGGCGCGCTTCCAGGCCCGCCATCTCGACACCGCGGGCGATGTGCCGGGCCATCTCGCTGGTGGAGCCGTGTCGGCTGTAGTACAGGACCAGGATGAATGGATCGTTCACGGCAGGATCTCCAGGACTTTCTCGGGGGGCCGACCGATCACGGCCTTGTCGCCGGCGACCAGGATCGGGCGTTCGATCAGTTTCGGATGCTGGACCATGGCGTCGATCAGCTGCGCATCGGTGAGCGCGGGGTTGGCCAGGTCCAGGGCCTTGTATTCGTCTTCGCCGCTGCGCAACAACTGGCGCGCGCCGATGCCGAGCTTGCCAAGCAGCGCCTTGAGCGTGGCGGCGTCGGGCGGGGTTTCGAGGTAGCGCACCACGGTCGGGGCCAGGCCGCGTTCTTCCAGCAGTTCAAGGGCACCGCGGGATTTGGAGCAGCGCGGGTTATGATAGAGGGTCAAATCGGTCATGACGGGTCGCATCCAGCTGGGTGTGGCGGCTATTCTAACCGCAGCGATCGACATTTCATGCCTTAAAACTTCGAGAAGGATTGACCCATGGCAAGGCGTTTGGCAGCTGCACTGGCCATCACCGCGAGCCTTTTGCTCGGCGGCTGCGGTGCGGACTACGGCGTGGACCAGCACGGCAATATGGTGAAGGCCGAGCAGATCGACGGGCACTGGCTGGTGCTCAACTACTGGGCCGAGTGGTGCGGACCTTGCCGCACCGAGATCCCCGAACTGAACACGGCGGCCAAGCAATGGTCTGCCCAGGGCATCAAGGTGGTAGGGGTGAACTTCGACGGGCTGCAGGGCGACGACCTCAAGCAGGCCGTGCAGGCGCTGGGCATCGACTTCACCGTGCTGGCCCAGGACCCGGCCGAGCGTTACGAGCTGCCTCGCAGCGAAGCACTGCCGGTGACCTACATCATCGACGACAAGGGCAAGGTGCGTGAGCAGTTGCTCGGTGAGCAGACGCTCGAAGGGCTGCAGGCCAAGATCAAGGCGCTCAAAGGCGGCGCCTGACCTGTTGTCGGGGCTGCTTCGCAGCCCATTCGCGGCACGAGGCCGCTCCTACAAGAGCTCCGCAACTTCTGAATACTGCGGTGTTACTTGTGGGAGCGGCCTCGTGCCGCGAATGGGCCGCGCAGCGGCCCCGATGCACTTCAGCCTTCCTCAGGCCAGAAGCGCAGCGGCTTGCCTTCGGCCGGCCAGAAGCGGATCTGCTCGATCGCCGACACATCCCAGCGCTGCACCGTTTCCAGGGCCTGGAGGAAGCGCTGCTCCTGCTCCATCAATGCCGGTGCACACAGCTTGCGGGTCTTGCCGACCTTGCCGAAGCTCAATTGGTCGCCGTCCAGGGTATAGCTGGCGAACCAATGGTTGCAGCCCGCATTGCCATAGGCGCGGCCATCATCGGCCAGGGTGAGGGTCAGGTGGCTGTAGTCGATCAGCGGGCGTTCGCCGATCCACTCCAGCACATAGCTCTGCTCCTGCTGCAGTTTGGAAGGCTGCGCCGCGCAGCCGAACAGACCGCCGAGCAGCGCGGCGCAGATCAACAGGTGTTTCACTGGGCGCTTCCCTGGCAGTTGCGGCACAGGTGACGCTCGCCCTGGCTGCTCCAGCCCAGCTCCGCGATGCGTGCATTGGCGGCGGGCTGGCGGGCCTTCTTGCCGAGCTTTGCATCGACGGCGAATTCGAAGTCGAGCACGGCCTCGCAGCTGTCGCACTTGACCTGCCAGGTGAGGATTTCCAGTTCGTTGAACTCCGGGCCGCTGGCCACGGCAACCCACTGGCCGCGCGGGTTGATCAGGTGACGGACGCTCTCGACGGTCAGGCGCATGGACAGGTCCTTGCTGCCTTTGAGCGTCACCAGCAGGACGTCGCCTTTGTGCATCGATCCGCCGTTGCCGGTTACCTGGTAGCGGCCTGGCACCAGCGCGCGGCATTCGATCAGGGTGTGTTGCGGGTTGAAAAGGGTGTAGCGGAAATCGTGCTCGACCATGGGTCCTCCAGAAATGCCGCGTATCCTACCCTGTGACCGTGTTTTGCGCATCGCCTGCTGCCCAGCGGGCGATGTTGTCCAGGGTGGTCGCGGCAATCGCTTCCAGCGCTTCGCGGGTCAGAAACGCCTGGTGCGCGGTGACGATCACGTTGGGGAAGGTCAGCAGCCGGGCCAGCACATCGTCCTGCAGTGGTAGGTCGGAGCGGTCCTCGAAGAACAGTTGCGCCTCTTCTTCATAGACATCCAGGCCCAGGTAGCCGAGCTGGCCGCTCTTGAGCGCGTCGATCAGCGCCGGGGTATCGACCAGCGCACCGCGCCCGGTGTTGATCAGCATGGCACCGGGCTGCAGGCGCGCGAGGCTCTCGGCGTTGATCAGATGACGGGTGTGCTCGGTGAGCGGGCAATGCAGGCTGATGATCCGTGCCTGGCCAAGCAGTTCGGGCAGTTCCAGATAGCGGGCACCGAGGGCCAGCAGCTCGGGGTTGGGGTAGGGGTCGTAGGCTAGCAACTGGCAGCCGAAGCCGGCCATGATGCGGGCGAACGCAGCACCGATCTGCCCGGTGCCGACCACGCCCACGGTCTTGCCGTGCAGGTCGAAGCCGGTCAGGCCATGCAAGGTGAAATCGCCTTCGCGGGTGCGGTTGTAGGCGCGGTGCAGGCGGCGGTTGAGGGCCAGGATCAGCGCTACCGCGTGCTCGGCCACGGCGTGCGGCGAATAAGCTGGGACGCGCACCACCGTCAGCCCAAGGTGTGCAGCAGCCGCCAGGTCGACATGGTTGTAGCCCGCCGAACGCAGGGCGATCAGCCGTGTACCACCGCTGGCCAGGCGTTGCAGGACTTCGGCGCCCAGATCGTCGTTGATGAAGGCGCAGACTACCTCGAAGCCCTGGGCCAGTGGGGCGGTGTCCGGGGTGAGGCGAGCGGACTGGAAATGCAGCTCCAGCGCGCGGCTGGCGGCGGCCTGGGTGAAGCTTTCCTGGTCGTAGTGCTGGCTGCTGAACAACAGGACGCGCATGGTGGGGATTCCTTCGGTGTGTCGTCGACGATCAGGCACGCAGGTGCGCCTGCTCCGCCAGTCGGTGGATGGCGCGCTCCAGGTCATCCAGCGCCTGCAATGCCTGCGGGCTGTCCTGCTTGAGCAGCGTCTCGCTGCGCTGACAGGCGGCCCGCAATTGTGGGACGCCGCAATAGCGCGAAGCGCCGTTGAGGCGGTGAACGCGCTCGATCATCGCCGAACGATCGCCTTGTTCGCGGGCGCTGCGGATGGCCTGGCGATCACCTTCCAACGAGGCCAGCAGCATCGCCAGCATGTCGGCGGCCAGGTCCGCTTTGCCGGCCGCCAGGCGCAAACCTTCTTCGTGGTCGAGCACCTTGAGCTCGTTGCTATCGGGCAAGCGTTCAGTGGCGCGGTCCAGTGAGGGCGTACCGAGGCTCAGGCCGGTCCATTTCATCACCACTTGGGCCAGCTGGCGCTCGCTGATCGGCTTGGTCAGGTAGTCATCCATGCCACTGTGCAGCAGGGCGCGCTTTTCGTTGGCCATGGCGTGGGCTGTCAGGGCGACGATAGGCAGGGGCGGGCCACTCTGGCTGGCTTCCCAGCGACGGATCTGCTCGGTGCAGGCGCAGCCGTCCATGCCGGGCATCTGCACATCCATCAGCACCAGGTCGAAGGGTTCGTCCTGCACGGCCTGGACTGCCGCGAAGCCGCTGTCTACCGCCACGACTGCGGCGCCCATGCCTTCGAGCAGGGTCTGCACCAGCAGCAGGTTGGCCGGGTTATCGTCGACACAGAGGATCCTTGGCACCCGCGAGCCGGCAGTGTGCCGCGGTTCGCTGCTGGGGCGGGTCGGTTGCACCAGTTCCAGCAGCAGGCGGCGCAACTTGCGGGTGCAGGTGGGCTTGGACAGCAATTGGCCATGGGCATTGGGCAGGAACGGGTGATACAGCGCCTGCTCGGTGGTCGGGCACAGCACCACGCACTGGCAGCCCAGGCGTTCGAGTTGTTGGTGATACTGGCCGAGCTGGTCGGGCGAGAGGTTGCCCAGGTTGGCGCCAAGCACGGCGAATTCGAAGGGTTGGCCGGCCTGGCTGGCGGCCTGTACGCCTTGCAGCAACTGCTCGAACGACGAGAACAGGCTGACGCTCAAGCCACAGTCTTCAAGCTGGTGTTCCAGGGCCTGACGGGCCAGTTCGTGGCCGTCGACGATCGCTGCGCGACGGCCCAGCAACGCTTGCAGGGGCATTTCCTCGGCGTCGTCGTGGGCCTTGGGCAGGCTCAGGTTGATCCAGAACTGCGAGCCTTCGCCCGGCGTGCTGTCGACGCCGATCTCGCCACCCATCTGTTCGATCAGGCGCTTGGAGATCACCAGGCCAAGGCCGGTGCCGCCAGGTTGGCGCGACAGCGAGTTGTCGGCCTGGCTGAAGGCCTGGAACAGGGTGCGCACGTCCGCCGGTGACAGGCCGATGCCGGTGTCCTGCACGCTGATGCGCAGTTGCGCGGTGTCTTCGTGCTCGTCTTCGACCATGGCGCGCACGACGATCGTGCCTTCGCGGGTGAACTTGATGGCGTTGCTTACCAGGTTGGTGAGGATCTGCTTGAGCCGCAGCGGATCGCCAACCAGCGACAGAGGCGTGTCGCGGTACACCAGGCTGACCAGCTCCAGCTGCTTGGCGTGGGCCGCCGGGGCGAGGATGGTCAGGGTGTCCTGGATCAGGTCGCGCAGGTTGAAGGGGATGCTGTCGAGCACCAGCTTGCCGGCTTCGATCTTGGAGAAGTCGAGAATCTCGTTGATGATCCCCAGCAGGTTGTCGGCGGACTTTTCGATGGTGCCCAGATAGTCGAGCTGGCGAGGCGTGAGCTCGCTCTTTTGCAGCAGGTGGGTGAAGCCGAGGATGCCATTGAGCGGGGTGCGGATCTCGTGACTCATGTTGGCGAGGAATTCGGATTTGATCCGGCTGGCCTCCAGGGCCTCCTTGCGCGCCATGTCCAGCTCGATGTTCTGGATCTCGATGGTCTCCAGGTTCTGGCGCACGTCCTCGGTGGCCTGGTCGATGCTGTGCTGCAGTTCTTCGTGGGCGTTGTGCAGGGTTTCGGCCATGCGGTTGATCCCGGCCGCCAGCTCGTCCAGCTCGACGCTGCCCATGGGCGGCAGGCGTTCTTCGAGATTGCCCTCCTTGAGCTGGGTGACCGCGTGCTTGATGCGCCCGATCGGGCCGTTGATCGCCCGGCTCATGCGCAATGCCAGCAGCACCGTGAGGCTCAGGCAGGCAAAGATCAGCAGCAGGCTGGTGAACAGGTTGCGATAGCCGCGCAGGAGCGTGCCGTCGTGGGACAGTTCGATTTCGACCCAGCCAAGCAAGCGCTCGGATTCGTTGGGCACGGCTTCGGTGGCCAGGTCGCGGTGATGGCCGAAAACCGGCATCAGGTAGCGCGTGGCGTCGTTGCCGGTGCGTTGCAGCAGTTGCGTACCGGTGCCGCCACTGGGCGGCTGGTTGAGCATGCTGGGGCCGGCATGGGCCAGGCGCGAACGGTCCGGGGCCAGGAAAGCCACGGCACGCACATCGGTCTGCTCCAAAGCCTCGGCGGCGATGCGCTCGAGCTGCGCTGGCGCTTCCTGGGCCAGGGCGGGGGCTGCGAGCGGTGCCAGTTGCTCGGCGATCATCTTGCCGCGTTGCAACAGTTGGGTGCGCAGTTCGTTCTGCTGCAACCAGGTGAAATAAATGCCCAGCACCAGCGCCATCAGCCCGGCGGGCAGTAGGGCCAGCAGCAGGACGCGGCTTCTGATTCCCAAACGATCGAGCACACCTGTCTCCTGTCATGTGCGTGCGGGCCGTCGCGAGTGGACGGGATCCCGCAGAACGTTACTCCGCACGCACCGGTAATGCACTTTGTTTGTGCGGGTTTTTTATGGCGCGCGGCGCTGGCAACGGCATTGGTCGACACTCGGTTGCCAGAACGGCGTCCCTCGCCAATAATCGCGCAACTGAGAATTCATGGCAGATGCCAATGCATACCGTATCCATTCACGACTCAAGCATCCTCGCCATCGAGGACGATCCGGTGCTCGGCGCCTACCTGCACGAGGAGCTGCAGCGCGGCGGTTTCCGCGTGACCTGGTGCCGTAATGGCCTGGAAGGCTTGGAAACTGCTGGCCGCGAGGCCTTCGATGTGGTGTTGCTGGACATCCTGCTGCCAGGGCTCAATGGTCTGGACGCCCTGGCGCAACTGCGCCGGCGCAGCGCCACGCCGGTCATCCTGATGTCGGCGCTGGGGGCCGAGGCGGACCGTATCAGCGGTTTCCAGCGCGGTGCCGACGACTACCTGCCCAAGCCCTTCAGCATGGCCGAGCTGCGCGTGCGCATCGAGGCGATCCTGCGCCGGGTCGCCCTGGAGCGCCGGCATCAAGCGCCGCGTGACGTCTTGCCGGGGCAACTGCATTTCGACGACCAGGCCTGCGACGTGACGCTCGACGGGCAGGCTGCGGGGCTCACGCCCAGCGAATACCGCCTGCTCGACACCCTCAATCGCAGCCAGGAGGAGGTGCTGAGCAAGCCCTTCCTTTACCAGCAGGTCCTGCAACGTGGCTATTCACGCCATGACCGCAGCCTGGACATGCATGTCAGCCAGATCCGTCGCAAGCTCAAGGGTATCGGTTATCACGAGCGCCAGGTGCGCACGGTATGGGGCAAGGGCTACGTGTTCTGTGCCGGCGAGGCAGACTGAGCATGCTCGATCGTCGATCGCTGTTCTGGAAGCTGGCGGTGCTGCTGGTGGGCTTCTGCCTGCTGATGATCGGCCTGAGCTACACCTGGGGCCGGCATATGGAAACCCAGAACGCCTTCTTGTCCGAGCCTGCCCGGCAGCTGTTGCGCGGTTATGCCGCCGAGGCCGAGCAGGCCTGGAACCAGGGCGGCCGGGAAGGCCTCGAGCGCTGGTTGCTGGACATGCGCCAGCGTGAATCGGGCTGGATCGCGGTGCTCGATGGCAGCTTGCGACCGCTCGCCGGGGCTCGCTTGTCCACGGAGGAAATCCAGCGCCTGACCCGCCTGCGCGGCGTCGACTGGCCGATGAGCAGGCGCAGCGTCGATCAGCCCTGGCTGCGCGTGCCGTTCCCCCAGGCTCCCGAGCAGGGCATGCTGGTGATCGAGTTGCCCCAGCGCCTGACCCCCGGCCAGTACCGGTTGTTCTGGCGGATCATCACCAATGGTGTGATGCCGGGGCTGTTCACCCTGCTGCTGTGCGTGGGCCTCTACCGGATGCTGATCGTGCCGCTGAACCAGTTGCGCGAGCAGGCCAATGCCTGGCGTGCCGACCAGCTTTCGGCGCGGCTCGATTCGCGCACGATCGGTCGTGACGACGAGTTGGGCGAGCTGGCGCGTGCCTTCGACCAGATGGCCGAGCGCCTGCAGGGCACGGTAACCCTGCAGCAGCAACTGTTGCGCGACTTGTCCCACGAGATGCGCACGCCACTGAGCCGCCTGCGTGTGGCCTGCGAGGGCGAGACCGACGTCGCGCGTCTGCGCGAACGCCTCGAACGGGAACTCGATTGCATGCAGCAACTGGTCGAGGACACCCTGCAACTGGCCTGGCAGGATGCCGAGCGTGCGCCGATGAACCTTGAGCCCATCCAGCTTCAGGCCCTGTGGGACCTGCTGGTGGAGAATGCCTGCTACGAAAGCGGCTGGGCAGCGCAGCGGTTGCAGTGCACGTTGCCGGCCAGCTGTTGGGTGGAGGGTAATCTCAACCACCTGGCCCAGGCGCTGGAGAACATGCTGCGCAATGCCATCCGCCACTCGCCGCACGACGGGGTGGTGCGCCTGAGTGGTCTGCGCGAGGGCAATCACTGGCAGTTGTTCCTGGAAGATGAAGGCGGCGGGGTGGATGACGACGATCTGGAAAGGATCTTCGCGCCGTTTTCCCGGCTCGACGGCTCGCGCCCCGGGGATGGAGGCTTTGGGCTGGGGCTGAGTATCGCCCGCAGTGCGATCCAGCGTCAGGGCGGCAGGCTGTGGGCCGAGAATGGGCAACGGGGATTGCGGCTGTGCATGCGCCTGCCTTGTGTCGACACCGAGGGCTTGGCGGGTAAGCCTGCTGCTGAAAAGGCTTTCACCGTTCTTGCGAGCGCGAGTTTGCCCGCGCAGGGTTCGTCTCCCATATAACTACCTGCTATATCTCCCAGCAATTGCGTGATATGGCGGCGCGTCCTTTGCCGGTATGATAGGCGCCCCTGCCGTCCTGATTGCGAAACACGCCCATGACCTTGCAGTACCCAACCATCGCCGATTGCGTCGGCAACACCCCTCTGGTCCGCCTGCAGCGTATCGCCGGGCAGACCAGCAATACCCTTCTGCTCAAGCTCGAAGGCAACAACCCGGCCGGCTCGGTCAAGGACCGTCCGGCGTTGTCGATGATCACCCGCGCCGAACTGCGCAACCAGATCAAGCCTGGCGACACCCTCATCGAGGCGACCTCCGGCAACACCGGCATCGCCCTGGCCATGGCGGCGGCGATCAAGGGTTACAAGATGATCCTGATCATGCCCGACAACTCCACGGCCGAGCGCAAGGCGGCGATGACCGCCTATGGCGCCGAGCTGATCCTGGTGACCAAGGAAGAAGGCATGGAAGGGGCGCGCGATCTGGCCGAAAAGCTGCAGGCCGAAGGTCGCGGCCTGGTGCTCGACCAGTTCGCCAACGGCGACAACCCGATTGCCCACTACACCAGCACAGGTCCCGAGATCTGGCAGCAGACCCAGGGCAGCATCACCCACTTCGTCAGTTCCATGGGCACCACCGGCACCATCATGGGCTGCTCGCAGTACCTCAAGGAACAGAACCCGGCGGTGCAGATCGTCGGCCTGCAACCGATGGAAGGCTCGGCCATTCCCGGTATCCGCCGCTGGCCGGAGGAATACCTGCCGAAGATCTTCGACGCCACCCGCGTCGATCGCGTGGTGGACATGTCCCAGCAGGAAGCCGAAGACACCACCCGTCGCCTTGCACGCGAAGAGGGCATTTTCTGCGGTGTGTCCTCCGGCGGTGCGGTCGCGGCCATGCTGCGTCTGTCCCGTGAAGTGGAAAATGCCGTGATGGTCGCGATCATCTGCGACCGCGGCGACCGTTATCTCTCCACCGGCCTGTTCGACGCGACCTGATGTCCAGAAAGAAAAGCAACAGCAGCGGCCTGCGCTTCCAGCCAGCCGGCGGCGACCGCACCCCACAGGTGCCGGTGGGCAAGAAACAACGCCTGGACATCGAACGCCTGGCCGGTGACGGACGCGGCATCGCCTTTGTCGAGGGGCGCACCTGGTTCGTCAGTGGTGCCCTGGCGGGCGAGGCGGTCGAGGCGCGGGTGCTCAATGCCCGCGGCAAGATCGTCGAAGCACGTCTTGAGCGCGTGCTGCAGGCCAGCCCCGAGCGGCGCGAGGCGCCGTGCCGGCATTACGCCCGCTGCGGCGGTTGCAACCTTCAGCACCTGCCCCACGAGGGCCAGCTGGCGCTCAAGCAGCGCCTGCTCGCCGAGCAGTTGCAGCGCGTAGCCGGTGTGCAGCCTGATGAGTGGGCCGCGCCGCTGGCCGGACCGGAATTCGGCTACCGCCGTCGCGCGCGCATCGCCGTGCGTTGGGATGTGAAGGCGCGCGAGCTGCAGGTCGGTTTTCGCGCCGAAGCCAGCCAGGACATCATCGCCATCGACGATTGCCCGGTGCTGGTACAACCCTTGCAAACCATCCTGCGACATTTGCCGACCGTGCTGCGCAGCTTGAGCAGGCCTCAGGCGCTGGGGCATGTGGAATTGTTCAGCGGCACCGCCGAGGCAGTGCTGGTGCGCCATGTAGCGCCGCTGGCCGACGACGACCTGGCGCGCCTGCAGGCGTTCTGCGAGCAGGCGGGTGCGCAACTGTGGCTGCAGGGCGAGGGTGAGCCGGCGCCACATGATGGCGCCGCGACACTTGGGTTTGACCTGGCCCCTTGGGGGCTGGAGCTGGCGTGGCGACCGGGCGACTTCGTGCAGGTCAATGCCCAGGTCAACACCTTGATGATCCAACAGGCGCTGGCGTGGCTTGCGCCGCAACCGGACGAACGGGTACTGGACCTGTTCTGTGGCCTGGGCAATTTTGCCCTGCCGCTGGCTCGCCAGGCCCGTGAAGTGGTGGCGGTGGAAGGTGTGCAGGCGATGGTCGATCGGGCTGCCGCCAACGCCGCGAGCAACAATGTGCATAACGCACGGTTTTTTCAGGCCGATTTATCGCAGTCTTTGGCAGGTGCCGAATGGGCCGCCGAGGGCTTTTCTGCGGTACTCTTGGACCCACCGCGCGACGGTGCCTACGAGGTGGTGCAAAGCATCGCACGCTTGAAGGCCAGGCGGTTGGTCTATGTATCGTGCAACCCCGCCACGCTGGCGCGAGACGCGCAGGTGCTGGTCGGCCAGGGGTACCGGTTAAAAAGGGCCGGGATTCTCGACATGTTTCCTCAGACGGCGCATGTCGAGGCCATGGCGTTATTCGAAGTGGGCCAGTAACGGCTGGCCCCTTGGTGCGGCTTCCACGGACGGGAAGCGGCACGGTTGATTGCCAGTGCACCCGCGAGGTGCGCTGTATGGAAAGGTAAACGAAACATGGTACAGGTGAGAGTGCACCAGCCGGTCAACACCGACGGCAGTATCAATCTCGAAGCATGGCTGGATCATGTGGTGAGCGTCGATTCGGCGCTGGATCGCACGGCGCTCAAGGAGGCCTGCGATTTCGCCCAGGAAGTCGAGAAGAAGGGCAACCCGGCCAAGCATTCCTGGGCCGACGGGACGTCGAGCTTCCAGGCGGGGCTCGAGATCGCTGAAATTCTCGCAGACCTCAAGCTCGACCAGGACTCGCTGGTCGCTGCCGTGATCTATCGCTCGGTCCGCGAAGGCAAGGTCACCCTGGCCGAGGTCGGCCAGCGTTTCGGCCCGGTGGTCTCCAAGCTGATCGACGGCGTGCTGCGCATGGCCGCCATCAGCGCCAGCCTCAGCCCGCGCCAGTCGCTGGTGCTGGGCTCGCAGGCGCAGGTCGAGAACCTGCGCAAGATGCTCGTGGCCATGGTCGACGACGTACGTGTCGCCCTGATCAAGCTGGCCGAGCGGACCTGCGCGATCCGCGCGGTGAAGGCCGCCGATGACGAAAAACGCCTGCGTGTGGCGCGCGAAGTGTTCGACATCTACGCTCCGCTCGCTCACCGCCTGGGCATCGGCCATATCAAGTGGGAGCTGGAAGACCTGTCCTTCCGCTACCTGGAGCCCGACCAGTACAAGCAGATCGCCAAGCTTTTGCACGAGCGGCGGCTGGACCGCGAGCGCTTCATCAGCGATGTGATGAACCAGTTGCAGAACGAGCTGCTGGCCACCGGGGTCAAGGCCGACATCAGCGGCCGGGCGAAACACATCTATTCGATCTGGCGCAAGATGCAGCGCAAGGGCCTGGAATTCAGCCAGATCTACGACGTGCGTGCGGTGCGCGTGCTGGTGCCGGAAATTCGCGACTGCTATACCGCGCTGGGTATCGTCCACACCTTGTGGCGCCACATTCCCAAGGAGTTCGACGACTACGTCGCCAACCCCAAGGAAAACGGCTACCGCTCGCTGCACACCGCGGTGATCGGCCCCGAGGGCAAGGTGCTCGAGGTGCAGATCCGTACCCACGGCATGCACGAGGAGGCCGAGCTGGGTGTCTGCGCGCACTGGAAGTACAAGGGCACCGACGTCAAGTCCAGCTCCAACCACTACGAAGAGAAGATTTCCTGGCTGCGCCAGGTGCTGGAGTGGCACGAGGAACTGGGCGACATCGGCGGCCTGGCCGAACAGCTGCGGGTCGACATCGAGCCGGACCGGGTCTACGTGTTCACCCCTGATGGCCACGCCATCGACCTGCCCAAGGGCGCCACGCCGCTGGACTTCGCCTACCGCGTGCACACCGAGATCGGCCACAACTGCCGTGGCGCCAAGATCAACGGGCGCATCGTACCGCTGAACTACAGCCTGCAGACCGGCGAGCAGGTGGAGATCATCACCAGCAAGCAGGGCAACCCGAGCCGCGACTGGCTGAACTCCAACCTCGGCTACGTCACCACCTCGCGTGCGCGGGCCAAGATCGTCCACTGGTTCAAGCTGCAGGCGCGCGACCAGAACGTTGCTGCCGGCAAGACCCTCATCGAGCGCGAACTCAGCCGCCTGGGCCTGCCGCAGGTGGACTTCGAGCGCCTGGCGGAAAAGGCCAACGTCAAGACCGCCGAGGACATGTTCGCTGCGCTGGGGGCCGGTGATCTGCGCCTGGCGCACATGGTCAACGCCGCCCAGCAGTTGCTCGAGCCGGAGCGTATCGAGCCGGTCGAGCTGGTGCCGCGCCCGGCGCGCGGGACCCGATCGGGCAAGCGCAACGACATCCAGATCCAGGGCGTAGGCAACCTGCTCACGCAGATGGCCGGTTGCTGTCAGCCGCTGCCGGGCGACGCCATCGTCGGCTACATCACCCAGGGCCGCGGCGTGAGCATTCACCGCCAGGACTGCGCCTCGGTGCTGCAGTTGGCGGGCAAGGAGCCGGAGCGCATGATCCAGGTGAGCTGGGGGCCGATTCCGGTGCAGACCTACCCGGTCGACATCGTCATCCGCGCCTACGACCGCCCGGGCTTGCTGCGCGACGTTTCGCAGGTGCTGCTCAACGAGAAGATCAACGTGCTGGCGGTCAATACCCGCTCGAACAAGGAAGACAACACCGCGCTGATGTCGCTGACCATCGAGATTCCAGGCCTGGATGCGCTGGGGCGCTTGCTCGGACGGATCTCGCAGTTGCCGAACATCATCGAGACGCGGCGTAATCGTACGCCTTGAGACTGCGTCGCCCCATCGCGGGCAAGCCCGCTCCTGCAGGTGCAGCGTGATGCCTGTAGGAGCGGGCTTGTCCCGCGATGAGGGCGCCACCTAAGGACCTGCCAGAGCATGACCTACACCCTCAACGACCTGCTCCACCTCATGGCCCGCCTGCGCGATCCGCAATACGGCTGCCCCTGGGATCTCGAGCAGGACTACACCAGCATCGTCAAGCACACCATCGAGGAAGCCTACGAGGTAGCCGACGCCATCGAACAGGGCGATTTCGCGCAGTTGCAGGGCGAACTCGGCGACCTGCTGTTCCAGGTGGTCTACTACAGCCAGCTGGCGCGGGAGGAGGGGCGTTTCGAGTTTGCCGGCGTGGTTGATTCGATCACCCGCAAGCTGATCCGCCGCCATCCGCACGTGTTCCCCACCGGTGACCTCTACGCCGCACCCGACATCCCGCGCTTGAGCGAGGCGCAGGTCAAGTCGCGCTGGGAAGAGATCAAGGCCGAGGAGCGCGCCGAGAAGAGCACCCCCGAACAGCTCTCGCTGCTCGACGATGTTCCCGGCGCCTTGCCGGCGCTGTCGCGTGCGACCAAACTGCAGAAGCGCGCGGCCACCGTCGGTTTCGACTGGCCCGAGGCGTTGCCGGTGCTGGACAAGGTCCGCGAGGAGCTCGACGAGGTATTGCAGGCCATGGCCGATGGCGATGACCAGGCACTGGAAGACGAAGTCGGCGACCTGCTGTTCGCCGCTGTGAACCTGGCCCGTCATCTCAAGCAGGATCCGGAAAACGCCCTGCGCCGCGCCAACCGTAAATTCGAACGACGTTTCCGCTTCATCGAGCAGGCATTGCGCGACACTGGCCGACCGATCGAAGATTGTAACCTTGACGAGTTGGATGCCCTCTGGGGCGAAGCCAAACGTCAGGAAAAGAACCTGCCCAGCTGCGGCTGAGCCGATGCATAAGTGAGTGAACACCGATGAGCCTTTCCCTTCGCGATCAATTGCTCAAGGCCGGTCTGGTCAACCAGAAGCAGGTCTCCCAGACCAACAAGGCCGAGAAGAAACAGAAACGCCTGGAACACAAGGGCCAGGTCGAGGTGGACGACAGCCAGCAGCGCCTGGCCAAGGAAGCCATGGCCGACAAGGCCAAAAAGGACCAGGAACTGAACCGCCAGGTGCAGGAGAAGGCCGAGCAGAAGGCCCGTGCCGCACAGGTCAAGCAATTGATCGAGGCGACCCGCCTGCCCAAGCTGACTACCGAGGACTACTACAACTTCGTCGACGACAAGAAGGTCAAGCGCATCGCCGTCAACGCCCTGATGCGCAGCAAGCTGAGCAACGGTTCGCTGGCGATCGTCGCCCATGGCGGCGGCTACGAAGTGATCCCGCGCGAGGCGGCGGTGAAGATCCAGGAACGCGATCCCAAGCGCATCCTGCTGCTCAACACCCATGTCGAGGAGGCCGATGAAGACGATCCATATGCGGCCTACAAGATCCCTGACGATCTGATGTGGTAAATGACGAAAACCCCGCTCAGGCGGGGTTTTTCGTGGGGGAGATCTTATTGTGTGCCGCGTTGGCTCTCGAGGGTCTCGAGCTCCTGGCGGTACTGGTGGGCTTCATGCTCGTTGTGGAACATGCCGACCAGTTGGCCCTGCTGGTGTACGTCCCAGATCCGCACGCCAGCGGCCAGGCCTTCGTGGGACATTCTCGATTCGTCGCGTTCGGTTACTTGGACAGTCATCGGTAAACTCCACTTCTGTTGGTCTGCGACACTGTGTCGCACACCTTCTTTATAGAGTTTGTTAGCAGGCTAAGTAAATAAAACGACGATGAAACTATGTTCATGAAACGCGCTGCGCTTGCTTCTGCAAGCCAAAACAAAGCCCCGCACTAGGCGGGGCTCCGGCTACAGCAGGTTACAGCGCAGGGAAGAGATCAGTTGCCCTTCACCGTCCTGCCATCGACCGTACCATCCTGCAGCACGATCACGTATTCCTTGCCATCGGTCTCGACCTGGCGCAGCTGCACCAGCAGGTAGTCCCAGTCCTTGGCGAACCACAGCTCGGTGATGCGCTTGCTCTGGCTTGGGTCGCGCACGCGCTCGACCTTGACCGCATCGACCTGGCCGGTCTTGGTGGCAACCTTCTCGGTGCCCAGCACGCGGAAGTCGTAGGTGTCGATCTCGTCACCGTCGACCACCTGGTACGTCATGCTCTTCTTGCCCGCCGCCACGTCATGTTGCAGGGCCAGTTGATAGGACGACTTGTCCAGCACCCCACGGTTGAGCGGCAGGCTGATCGCATCGCCACGGTCGCTACCGGTGACTTTCTTGCTGTTCCAGTCGAAGTCCAGGTCGACCTTCTTCGCCTTGCCCAGGCCACCGCGCTCGAAGTGATACTTCTGCGGCAGCAGGGTGTCGTTGTCCATGCGCACCGTGCTCTGTTCGGTCAGGCTGGCGATCATCATGGAGGCTTTGAAGTTGAGGTCCCAGGTACCGTTGGCGTTCTTGACCAGGCTGCGTTCTGCGGTGCCGCTCATGGGCAGCTGTTTCCAGTCGGCGGTGTAGCTGGCCGAGAAAGGCTTCAGATCAGCTGCCTGGAGGGGCAGGGCGAGCACGGCGAGAGCCAATAGCAGGGCGCGACGCATATATTCTCCTAGGGTCGAATCAAGTGACCGCTGGCCGCCAGCGGCTGGCCATCCAGTAATGCACCTTGTTCGCCCAGGCGCAAGCGTCCTTCGGCGAACCAGCGCACCGCCAGCGGGTAGATCTGGTGTTCCTGTCGGTGGACCCGTTGTGCCAGGCTCTGCGCATCGTCGCCTGGCGCGACCGCTACCACAGCCTGTACGACCAAGGGCCCGCCGTCGAGTTCCTCGGTGACGAAATGAACACTGCAGCCGTGCTCGGCGTCACCGGCATCCAGGGCCCGCTGGTGAGTGTGCAGCCCTTTGTACTTGGGCAGCAGCGACGGGTGGATGTTGAGCAGGCGACCCTGGTAGTGGCGCACGAAGTCGCCACTGAGGATGCGCATGAAGCCGGCCAGCACCACCAGGTCGGGGGCGAAGCCATCGATCAGTTGCACCAGCGCCGCGTCGAATGCTTCGCGCCCGTCGAAACCGCCGTGCTCGAGCACGGCGGTGTCGATCCCGGCGGCTTTGGCCCGTTGCAGGCCAAAAGCGTCGGGGCGGTTGGAAATCACCGCGCGGATCCGCGCGCTACCGTGTTCGGCGTGGATGCTGTCGATCAGGGCTTGCAGGTTGCTGCCGGAGCCCGACAGCAGTACTACGACATTGCAGGTCTTGCTCGGCATCAGTGTGCCTTGAGGTTCTGCAGCTCGACTTGGGCAGCGCCTTCGGCGGCCACGTCGATGCGGCCGATCACCCAAGGCTGCTCACCGGCCTGGCGCAGGACGTTCAGGGCGTTGTCGACCTGATCCTGGGCCACGCAGATGACCATGCCCACGCCGCAGTTCAGTACGCGGTGCATCTCGTGCTCGTCGACGTTGCCTTTCTGTTGCAGGAAGTCGAACACCGCCGGGCGCTGCCAGCTAGCCACGTCGACCACGGCCTGGGCGCCTTTTGGCAGGACGCGCGGGATGTTGTCCAGCAGGCCGCCACCGGTGATGTGGGCCATGGCCTTGACTGCGCCGGTCTTCTTGATCAGCTCCAGCAGTGGCTTGACGTAGATGCGGGTCGGCGCCATCAGCAGGTCGGTCAGCGGCTGGCCGTCGAGCTGGGTGTTGTCGATGTCGGTGCCGGACACTTCGAGGATCTTGCGGATCAGCGAGTAGCCGTTGGAGTGCGGGCCGGAGGAAGGCAGGGCGATCAGGGCGTCGCCGGTGACCACTTTCGAGCCGTCGATGATTTCCGACTTCTCCACCACGCCGACGCAGAAACCGGCCAGGTCGTAGTCTTCGCCTTCGTACATGCCTGGCATCTCGGCGGTCTCACCACCGACCAGCGAGCAACCGGCCAGTTCGCAACCGGCGCCGATGCCGGTGACCACGGTGGCGGCCACGTCGACATTCAGCTTGCCGGTGGCGTAGTAGTCGAGGAAGAACAGAGGCTCGGCGCCGCAGACCACCAGGTCGTTGACGCACATGGCGACCAGGTCCTGGCCGATGCTGTCGTGCTTGTTCAGGTTCAGCGCCAGGCGCAGCTTGGTGCCGACGCCGTCGGTGCCGGAGACCAGCACCGGCTGCTTGTAGCCGGCCGGGATCTCGCAGAGGGCGCCGAAGCCGCCCAGGCCACCCATGACTTCAGGGCGTGCGGTGCGCTTGGCGACGCCCTTGATGCGTTCGACCAGTGCTTCGCCGGCGTCGATGTCTACACCGGCGTCTTTGTAGCTCAGGGAGGGTTGCTTGCTCATTGATCCAGGCCTTTAAGGGGGAGGGATTCAGGAAAACGACCAGCGCGGCCAAGGCCGGCTCGGGAGGCGGCGGCTGCCTGTACGTGACTGGTCTGCGAAGGCGCGCGATTTTATCAGGGTTGCCCGGCAGCGGCCATCCTCCATTGAACGGCAAGTGGCGAGCGGTAGGCTATAAGAGAAGACAGACAGCACCGGCGCGCGCTTTTGCTTGCCGCTGACAGCGTGCAGCTTGTAGCTTCTGCCCTGAAAGTCATCTGGACAGGAATCCTTCATGCGTTTTCTCAATTACCTGGCAGTGGTTTGCATAGGGCTGATCGGTGCAACGGCACAGGCCGAGACCGTATCGGGGCTTTACCAGGTCCGCGAGCCTGTCGATGGGCAGGGCAGCGAGGCGCGGACCCAGGCCACCGCCAAGGCACTCGACACCCTGGTGCTGCGCCTGACCGGCGATGCCAAGGCGACGCAGAACCCGGCGGTGGTCGCCCTGCGCAAGGATCCGCAACAGATCGTCAATCAGGTTGGAAGCGACGCCGGCCCACCTGAATCGGTGGTGGTGGAATTCGACCCCGGCAGCACCGAGCGCGCCCTGCGCCAGGGCGGCCTGGCCCTGTGGGGCAGCAACCGGCCGTCGATTCTTGGCTGGTGGCTGTACGACAGTGTCGAGGGCAGCAGCCTGGTCGGAGATGGCCAGAGCAGCGCCGAGCCGCTGCGTCGCGCAGCCCAGCACCGTGGCCTGCCGCTGCGCCTGCCGCTGGCCGACCTGCAGGAACAACTGGTGGCCAATGCCAAGCAGCTCGAAGGCAACGACCCGGCGCCGCTGCGTGAGGCGTCCGAGCGCTATGGCGCCGATGCCCTGCTGGCTGTGCACGCCCACGAAGCCGACGGCAAGTGGCAAGGCAAATGGCAACTGTGGCTGGGCGAGCAGCGCGAGCAGGGCACGGCAGAGGGGGCCGACCAGGCCGCGCTGGCCGACGCGGTGATGCTGGCGATCAGTACACGCCTGGCACCCCGTTACGTCACCCGCCCGGGCGCGAGCAGCGACCTGCAGGTCCAGGTGCAGGGCATGAACCTGCAGCGCTACGCCGAACTGCTGCGTGTGCTCGAGCCCTATGGCCCGCGGCTGCAGATGGCCGACGGCGACACCCTGACCTATACGGTCACCGGCAATCGCGAACAACTGCGCGCGCAACTGGGGCTGGCGCATCTGCAGGAGGTGCCCGTCGATCCGGCGCCTGCCGCCGCTCCCGCTCCCGTAGCCGAGGCAGCGCCTGGCCAGGCGGTCGCCCCGCAGGCGGCTGCGCCAAAGCCGTTCGATGGCCTGCGTTTTCGCTGGTAAGGAGCCGCGAACATGACTGATGTACGCCGTTGGGTATGGTTGGGCATAGCCCTGCTGATCGCCGTCCTGCTGTACCTGCTGCACAACATCCTCTCGCCGTTCCTGGTGGGCATCCTGCTGGCGTACCTGGCCGACCCGCTGGTCGATCGCCTGGAGCGCCTGGGCCTGTCGCGCACCTGGGGCGTGGTGGTGGTGTTCAGCCTGTTCACCCTGGTGTTCCTCGCCTTGCTGCTGGTACTGGTGCCGATGCTGGCCAAGCAGTTGCTGCGCCTGTACGAGCTGGCGCCGCAGATGCTCGACTGGCTGCAGCATGTGGCCCTGCCGTGGGTGCAGAGCCGCCTGGGCCTGGCCGATGGCTTCTGGAAGTTCGACAAGATCAAGGCTGCCATCGGCGCGCACATGGGCCAGACCACCGACATCGTCGGCATCGTCCTGTCCCAGGCCACCGCCTCGAGCCTGGCGCTGATCGCCTGGCTGGCCAACCTGGTGCTGATCCCGGTGGTGGGCTTCTACCTGCTACGTGACTGGGACCTGATGATGGCCAAGCTGCGCAGCCTGCTGCCGCGCCAGCGTGAAGACCAGGTGGTGGGGCTGGCGGGTGAGTGCCATGAGGTGCTGGGGGCGTTCGTGCGCGGCCAACTGCTGGTAATGCTGGCGCTGGGCGTGATCTACGCGGTCGGGCTGTCGCTGATCGGCCTCGAGCTGGGGCTGCTGATCGGCCTGCTGGCGGGGTTGGCGGCCATCGTGCCGTACATGGGCTTCATCGTCGGCATCGGTGCAGCGCTGATCGCCGGGTTGTTCCAGTTCGGCGGCGACCTGTACCCGATGCTGGGCATCGTCGCGGTGTTCATGGTCGGCCAGGCCCTCGAGGGCATGGTGCTGACCCCGCTGCTGGTGGGCGACCGCATTGGCCTGCACCCGGTGGCGGTGATCTTCGCCATCCTGGCCGGCGGCGAGCTGTTCGGCTTCACCGGCGTGCTGCTGGCGCTGCCGGTGGCGGCGGTGATCATGGTGCTGCTGCGCCATGTGCATGACCTGTATAAAGAGTCGGATATGTACGCCGGGGATATCGATCCCGAGCTTTGAACCTCTCAATCGCCCGGCCCACGTGCCGGGCGAGCCCCTGGGACAACCCGCCACCTTGACGTTCCCGCCGCCAATTTGTTTGTGCTGGCGTTTCGGTTACAATCCGCAATCGTTTCAGCCGACCCAGGTCAATCAGACCAATGGCTGAAGCGTGTAAGGGTTCTCTGGCTGCTGAACAATGATCACAAAAAGCCTGCGCTGAAGAACAAGAAACACCTGGGCCAGCCACAGGCCCCCCTCCGTTCTACTGACTGGAAGTGATCAATGTTCAAAAAAGCTGGCAAGACCTTGCTGGGTCTGGCTGTCGCGGCGAGCTTCATGCAAGCGCACGCCGACGAAGCCAAGAAAGTCGATGTGCTCCTGATTGGCGGCGGCATCATGAGTTCGACCCTGGGCGTATGGCTCAGCGAACTGGAGCCGAGCTGGTCGATGGAAATGGTCGAGCGCCTGGATGGCGTCGCCGAGGAAAGCTCCAACGGCTGGAACAACGCCGGTACCGGCCACTCCGCGCTGGCTGAGCTGAACTACACCCCGATGGACAAGGACGGCAAGGTCAACATCTCCAAGGCGATCGAGATCAACGAAGCCTTCCAGGTGTCGCGCCAGTTCTGGTCCTGGCAGGTTCGCCAGGGCGTGCTGAAGAACCCGAAATCGTTCATCAACACCACCCCGCACATGAGCTTCGTCTGGGGCGACGACAACATCGCCTTCCTGAAGAAGCGTTACGAAGCACTGCAGGCGAGCCCGCTGTTCCGCCCGATGCAGTTCTCCGAAGACCACGCCCAGATCGCCAAGTGGGTCCCGCTGATGATGGAAGGGCGTGACCCGAACCAGAAGCTGGCCGTGACCTGGACGCCGATCGGCACCGACGTCAACTTCGGCGAGATCACCCGCCAGTTCGTCGGCCACCTGCAGACCCGCGACAACTTCAAGCTGAAGCTGTCCAGCGAAGTGCAGGACATCACCCGCAACAAGGACGGCTCCTGGCACGTCGAGTACAAGAACCTGAAGGATGGCAGCACCTCTGCCACCGACGCCAAGTTCCTGTTCATCGGTGCCGGCGGCGGCGCCCTGAAGCTGCTGCAGAAGTCGGGCATTCCTGAAGCCAAGGAATACGCAGGCTTCCCGGTTGGCGGCTCGTTCCTGGTGACCGAGAACCCGACCGTTGCCATGCAGCACATGGCCAAGGCCTACGGCATCGCCTCGACCGGCGCGCCACCCATGTCGGTTCCGCACCTGGACACCCGCGTGCTGGACGGCAAGCGCGTGATCCTGTTCGGGCCATTCGCCACCTTCTCGACCAAGTTCCTGAAGAACGGCTCGTACCTGGACCTGCTGAGCAGCACCACCCTGCACAACGTCTGGCCGATGACCAAAGTGGGCATCGAGCAGTACCCGCTGGTCGAGTACCTCGCCGGCCAGGTGATGCTGTCGGATGACGACCGCTTCGAAGCCCTGCGCACTTACTTCCCGAACGCCAAGAAAGAAGACTGGCGCCTGTGGCAGGCCGGTCAGCGCGTGCAGATCATCAAGCGTGACGAAGAGAAGGGCGGTGTGCTGAAGCTGGGCACCGAAGTCGTGGCGTCCCAGGACCGTACCATCGCCGGTCTGCTGGGTGCTTCGCCAGGCGCCTCGACCGCTGCGCCGATCATGCTCAACGTACTGGAAACCGTGTTCAAGGAGAAGGTCGCCACGCCTGAGTGGCAGGCCCGCATCCGCGAAATCGTGCCGAGCTACGGTACCAAGCTGAACGATTCCGCTGCTGCCGTGCAGAAAGAGTGGAACTACACCGCTGAAGTGCTGCAACTGGAGAAGCCGCCGGTCATCGACCAGAGCGTCGGGACCAGCACCGGTGTCGAGTCGACCGCACCTGCCGAGAGCAAGGCTGCCAACGACATGGCGCTGTAAGCTGCCTGAGGAGATGGCCTGTCGTCCGACAGGCCGTTGCCTGAAAAGCCACGAGGATCGCCGCAGGCGGGCTCGTGGCTTTTTTGTGCCTGGTTACAGTGTTTTGTGGCAGCGAGTCCCTGTGGGAGCGGGGCTTGCCCGCGAACACCGGCGAAGCCGGTGCCATCCACCGCGGCGTTCTTTTCGCGGGCAAGCCCGCTCCCACAGGGATGGATTGCAATCAGTGGCTCAATGATCCACGTGCAACTTGTCGTCCAGGCGGTTGCTCGACGAGCCATTCTTCTGCGGGGTCTCGTCGAAATGCTTCCATTCGGCCTCCTGGAAGCGGAACAGGCTGTCATCCTCCGGCGCCTCGCGGTCGCCGTAATGGTGGATCGAGTAGTGGGCATACTCGACCTTGTCCGCCCAGTCGCCCTGCAACAATCCATCGGCCGCCAGGTCCCGGTACCAGTCGTTTTCCTTCTCGCTGGCCTTCTGCCGTTTGTTGTGATCGACGAAGTAACCGATGATCCCGCCGATCACCCCCAGCACCACGCCCACCAGGAAGAATGGCCCGGTCAGTGCTGCGGCCGTGCCTGCACCGAAGAGGCTGGCGGCACCGAGTACACCGGCCGAGGCACCGAAGGCACCGCCGGCGATCTGCAGGCCTCCGGAGGCCTTGGCCAGCGGATCGCCATCCTTGATCGCGTTCTTGATGGTGAAGGCCCCCAGGACGATGTCGGCGAAACCACCGGCAAGGTCGGTGGCCGGACCCAGTACCTTGATGACCGACCCCGCAATCTTCGCCGCCTTGCCCGGTGGCAGCTTGACCGTGCCGGAGGCTGATACGGCGTCCTCCAGGCGCTGGGTAATGCCGCCATAGGCGTTCTTGGCGGCGTTGGCGTTGCCCGCGCCGTCACCGAGCACGTCGGAAAAGTCCCCGAGCTTGCTGCCGGGCAGGGTATCGAGCGCTTCGGCGATCTTGGCCTTGGTGCTCGCCGGCAGCTCGCTGAGCTTGAATTCGAACTTCGGCTCCTGGATCCCGCCCTTGCCCCAGATCTCCGGCAGGGTCTTGTCCAGGCCGAGGAAATCGACCAACCCGCTCTTGCCGACCAGCCCGCCGATGGCATCGCCGACTTTGGCGAAGTGGCTGCCAGCGCCGGCAAAACTGACGAAGTCCTTGGCGATCGACAGGCGTTGCTGCCAGGTCTCGCCCAGCTTGCCGCCCTGGCCGACCAGTTGATAGATGCCCGAGAACAGGTTCACCCCGGCACCCAGCGTGCCGAGGATGCCCTTGCTGTTGAGGGCGCTGAACACCTCGCCGAGGGTGCCGCGGTCGGCAATCGGCACATAGGGCTTGGACAGCACGGTCTTCAGGTCGGCCTCGCTGATGCTGCCCTTGGCCATGTCGATCTGCGACAGCTCTTCGAGCACCTTGGTGACCACCGAGGACTTCTGCTTGCCCTGCAGCCCCTCTTCGAGAAACTTCTCGATGACCTCCTGGGTGCGCCGCGGCATGTCCAGCAGCGAGCCCTTGAGCACACTCTTGAGCAGGCCGAACAGGTCCTTGGTGGCCAGCTCCTTGTTCTCGTCGGAAATCTTGCTCGGGTCGCCGACCAGGTCATTGAGGTCGCTGGTCAGGCCGTCGGCCTGGATCGACTGGGCCGCCTTGGTCGCCGCCTCCGGATCGAACAACGACAGGGCCGAGAGCGTATTGTTGAGGTCTTCCTTGGCCTCGTGGTCCTTGCCCTGCTTCTGCAGGTCCTTGAGGTAGGCGATGTAGTCGGGGTTGTTGGTCAGGTCGAGCAGCTTCTGCTTGACCTCGTCCTTGTTGGGGATGCGGTTGAGCGCATCGTCCATCTTCGACTTGTAGTCCTTCTGGATGGTCTCGTCGGCGAACAGGGTGCTGATCTGCTCCTTGAGCTTGCCGCCGTCGATGATGTCGTGCATGTCGGCAGAGGTGAGCTCGGTCTGCTCCTTGTCGAACACCCGCCATGTGCCGCCGAAGGCGCCGGGCTCTTCCTCGTAGCCGGTGATGCCGCGGCCGTTCTGGTAGGCAGCCTGCGCTTCGAGGGCGCGGACCAGCTTGGCGCGCGGGTCGTCCTTGGCGATCGAGCCGTCCTGCACGCCTTTGCGGTAGCTGTCGAGCAACTCCTTGGTAGCCAACTCGCCCACGGTCAGTTCGGGCGAGGACGCATCCTTCTCATCGGCCTTGACCCCGGTCTTGAGATTGAGCGCATCGAGTTCCTCGCGCGGTGGCAGGTTGTACTTGCTGCGGGTCTCATCGACCTCGCCCTTGGTCCAGCCTTCCCACTTGCCGACCACTTCGTCGTACAGCTGTGGGCTCAGCTCCTTGGAGACGATGAACTTGCCCTCGTCGGTCTCGAAGCGGATCAGGCCATCGCCCAGCTCGTCCGGCGAGCCGAAGGACATGTCCTTGTTCTTGAGAAAATCGTTGGGGCCGGCGAGCTTGTAGCCCTCCTTCTCGCTGTCGTGGATCTTGCCCCAGGTGTCGTTGGCGGTCGCCACCTGCTTGAACAGCTCCGGCGAGATGTCGCGCGAGACCACGACCTTGGTGCCGTCGTGGGTTTCGTAGGTGAGGACATTGTCTTCCTGGCCGGTGGTCCAGCCGAAGCCCTTGTAGTCGTTCAGGCCCGGGGCCTGGGTGTTGGCATCGGCCAGCACGGCACCGTTGTCCAGTGCGGTGCGGATGTCGCCAGCCTTGGCCGGGTCGCTGTAGACCTCGTGCAGGCCGGCCAGGTAATCGAACAGCTTGGGGTTGTCGTCGCGGGCGACCACCACTTTCTCGCCATTGTGTTCGTAGCGGATAAGGTCCGGGCCGACCTCGTCGCGGGCACCGATGGCCGTGCCGTCGAAGGGCGGCCAGACTTCATTGTCGGTGGCGCGCCGGTAGCCGTCGGCTTCGCTGGCCTGCAGGCCCGAGAGGCTGTCATAGGCGCTGGCGGCGGCCTTGTACAGCTCGGGATTGTCGCGCTCGGACACCACGTATTTGCTGCCATCCTGAGTCTCATAGCGGATCACGCCCGGCCCGACTTCCTCGGCCGGGCCCACGGCGCGGAAATCGCCAAGCGCGCCGGGTACCTGCTGGTCGGCGCCGGCCCATTGGTAGCCATCGGCGATACTGCTGTTGATGCCCGAGAGTGCCTTGTAGTCCTGCGAGACCTGTTTGAACAGGTCAGGGTCGTCCTGCTCGGCGACGATGTAGGCCTTGCCGTCGGCGGTCTGGTAGCGGATCAGCCCGGGGCCGACTTCGTCAGCGGCACCGATGGCCTTGTAGTCAGCGAGGGTAGCGGGGGCCTGGGCGTCCTTGCCGAGCAGTTCGTAGCCGTCCTGCTTGCTCTTGGCGATGGCCTCCAGTGCCGGGCGGGCCTCGACGATCTGTTGGTAGAGCTTGGGGTTGGTGGCCTTGCTGACCAGCACGGCGTCGCCTGCGGTCGTCACGTAGCGCACGGTGTCGGCCCCCTGGGCGCCGGGGGCTTCGATCGAGGCCAGCTCGCCCAATGCGGGCATCTGCTCGTCGGGCTTGGCGCTGCGGTAGCTGTCGGCGTTGCGCTCGCTGTTGGCGAGCAGCACGCGGAAGGTGGCGGCGGGCTTGTGGTCGCGTAGCTCTGACAGTTTGATGTCGGCGCTGCGGGTGAGGGGGCTGGTCGACATGCCGTGAAACTCCTTTCGTCGGGGCAGAAAGGGCGCAAGGCGTGTCAGTTGCTGGACGCTCGGCGACCCTCGAGGCGGCTCGACGGTAGCAGAACAAGATGTAAGCAAAGGTTTCAGTGCACGGGAATTCACAACGTTTTACGGCAGTGAAAGGCCTGTGGGAGCGGGCAAGCCCGCCCCACAGGCCGATGCGATCCGATCACGCTTCTTCGAAATGCATCTCTGGCGGCTGCTTGCTGAACCCTCCCGTCAGCACGGCCAGATACAGGATGCCCGCCGCCAGCCAGGCCAGGCCGAGGTAGATCGCCAGGTGATCCAGGCTTACCATCAGCCACAGGTCTGCCAGCAGGCCGATCAGCGGGAACACCAGGAACAGCAGCACCGCGCGTGGCCCGCGTTCGCCACGGCCGATCCAGTAGTGGAACACCACCGACAGGTTGACCAGGCTGAAGGCCAGGAAGGCGCCGAAGTTGATGAACGAGGTGGAGGTCGTGACATCCATGTGCAACGCCAGCAGCGCCACCACGCCGCACAGCACGATGCTGCCGACCGGGGTGCCGAAGCGCTCGCTCAGGCGCCCGAAGAATGCCTTGGGCAGTACACCGTCACGCCCCATGGCGAACAGCAAGCGCGAGGCGCTGGCCTGGGCGGATAGCCCCGAGGTGAACTGACCGACGATCAAGCCGACCAGGAACAGGCTGACGAACAGGTCGCCACCGATGTTGCGGGCGATCTCGTAGGCCGCCGAGTCGGCGTTTTCGAACTGGGTGGAGGGGTGGGCAAGCTGCACGAAGTAGCTGGCGGCGATGAACAGGAAGCCACCGATCAGGGTAATCAGCAGGATTGCCCGCGGGATGTTCTTGCGCGGCTCGTGGGTTTCCTCGGTCAGGGTACTCACGGCATCGAAGCCCAGGAACGAATAGCAGGCAATCGCTGCACCGCTCATGATCAGCGGCAGTTGCACGCCTTCCTTGAAGAACGGCTCAAGCGACCACAGCGGTTTGCTCGCGTCCCCCAGCACATAGTGGATCGCCAACACCACGAAGGCCGCCAGCACCAGGAACTGCACCAGCATCAGGGCGCCGTTGATGTTCTTCGCCAGGCGCAGGCCGACCACGTTGATCGCCGTGGTCACGCCGATGAACGCCAGCACCCACAGCGCCTGTGGCACGGCGGGGAAGGCCGAGTGCAGGTAGGCTGCGCCGATCAGCCAGATGGCCATGGGCAGGAACAGGTAGTCGAGCAGCACGCCCCAGCCGGCCAGGAAGCCCAGTTTCGGGCTGATCGACTTGCGCACATAGGTGTACGCCGAGCCCGCCACCGGGAAAGCGGCGGCCATGCGCCCGTAGCTCAGGGCGGTGAACAGCATGGCGACGGAGGCAGCGAGGTACGCCGAGGGGACCACGCCGCCAGTGGTGTCGGCGAGGATGCCGAAGGTGCCGAGGACGATGATCGGGGTCATGTAGGCGATGCCGAACAGCACCACCGCACTGAGCGAAAGGGTTCGCTTGAGTCGGGCCATTACTGCTTACTCCAGATTATGTTTGTTATGCAGAGTCGAAATCGACGCAAAAAATGGCATCCCTTGCCCGTCGCGGGTCAGCGCTTTGCAGTCTGCGTGACCCTCAGGATTGTTGAGTTCCCTATAGATGCGGTGGTGTCAGCGGTTATCGATGATCAGCTCGCGCAGGCCGTTATCGTGCTCGCGCACTTCACCCGGCAGGACAAAGCGGCGCTCGGCCAGGTAGCTGTAGTCGCGACGGGCAACATCCAGTTGCGCCAGGTCCAGTTCCAGCCCGATGCGGCACTCCTCGCGCCCGGCTTCGCAGAGCAACTGCCCGTACGGGTCGACCACCGCGCTGCCGCCGGCGAACACCAGGGCGCCATCACCCTCGCCGACGCGGTTGACCATCACCGCGAATGCCTGGTTTTCCATGGCGCGGCCACTGATCGCGGTGCGGTGGGTCGGCCCGTAGGGGTCCATGTTGCCGTTGGTCACCAGGATCAGCTCGACGCCCAGTTGGCCGAGGGCGCGGGCGCTTTCGGGGAACTCGATGTCGAAACAGATCAGCAAGCCGACCCGCACCCCCTTGAACAGCGTGGTGGCGTAGCGGTCGCCCGGAGTGAAGATGCCGCGGTCCGACGCCCACAGGTGGGTCTTGCGGTATTTCAGGGCGATGCCTTCAGCGGTGATCAGCAGGGTGGTGTTGTAGAAGCGGCCGTCTTCACCCGCTTCGGCCATGCCGACCACCACGCCGACGTCACGTTCGCGCGCTGCCTGTTGCACGGCGCGTACGCTTGGGCCGTCAAGGGGTTCGGCGAGGGTTGCGATGTTGTCTTCGCTGGGGAACCCCATCAGCTGGGTTTCAGGGAATACCACCAGGTCGGTGCCGGCAGGGCAGGCGTGGATCGCCTCCAGGGTGCGGCTCAGGTTGTAGGCGGTGTCACCGTCGCGGCCCACCAGTTGCACGAGTTCGACCTTCATTGCTGTTCTCATAGACCCAATCTTTTATTGAAATGCCCGAGCCATGGCGGTGACATGACCGCCCGGTGAAAAACGGTCAGAATGCGCATCGGACCGAGGCAAGGCTTGCCCGAGTATGCGTCGGGCACCGTATCAGGGGTAATTACGCCCACGTGGTAACCCAACAGGGGTAGAGGCATGAACCTTACGCTGCAGGACCTGGCCTGGCACCGCTCGGTCGGTCACCTGGTCGAGACGCTCGACAAGCCCGGCTTCTGGCTCGCCCTGGTGCGCCTGCTCGATCAGTATGTGCCGTTCGACAGCTGGGTGGCCTTGCTCTTCAGCAATGGTAGACCGCAAGTGTTCGCCGAATGTCCAGGCGAGGATGGCGGGCCCGACCCGCTGTTCCAGGACTACCTCAAGGGCCTGTACCTGCTCGACCCGTTCTACATCGCCAGCCGCGAGGCGCCGGGCAGCGGCCTGTTCCAGCTGGCGGACGTGGCGCCGGAGTGCTTCGAGCAGACCGACTACTACCAGCGCTACTTTCGCCTGAATGTGGTGGCCGACGAGGTGCAGTTCAATGTCCAGCTCGAGAAGGAGCGCACCTTGTGCCTGTCGCTGGGGACCAAGGGGCGTTTCAGCGCCGAGCAGATCACCCTGCTCGACCTGCTGCGCCCCTGGGTGGCCGGGCTGATGCGCCAGCGCATGACGTTCGAGCGTGAATTACTGGAGCAGGCTACGCCACCGGCGCCACGCTGGCAGAGTCGCCTGGAGGAAACCGTCGAGGCGCTGCAGACACCTCTGACTGCACGGGAACTGGAAGTCGGGCGCTTGATGCTCAGTGGTTGTTCGAGCAAGGAAATAGCGCGCAAGCTGGCGATATCCGCCGAGACCGTGAAAGTGCACCGCAAGCACATGTACAGCAAATTGGGCATCAAGTCACAGTCCGAGTTGTTCTCGCTGTTTCTGCAGGCGCAAAGTTGATTGAGTTCACAGAATTCATTATTTATCCGTTCATCCTGCCGCCTTGTAATATTTGCCCTGTAGTGCCTCCTGGGTGACTACGTTTGTTCGGTAACTGAACTTCACTGCCGGCTGTTTCGACCAGAAAAACAGCGCGTTTTACCCAATCCGAGACAATCAAAGGTATTCGGCCTTCCAGCTGAAGGCCTTGCTGTGCCTGGCTTGTAGCCTGTGTAAAGACGCTGCATGGTGATTTGTATCAAGAGTTTTCCCAACCTTTCACAACGTTTCACAGCAGTGGCGAATATTCATTGCCTAACATGGGCCCCGTGTTAGAGAGCGACTGCCTACATCCCCTTCGGTCGCTGTCTTGCACGGACTTCTACCCGCCTCAAAGCGGCTTCTTACGAATCCCTATCCTGAAGGAGTATCACCATGAGCAACGTACCTCCAGCAAGCAGCGGTGGCGGCGCAGATGCAGCAATCGCCAAGATGGAAGCCACTTTCAACATGGCTATCGAGAAGTCGGCCCAGATCACCGAGCTGACCACTGCCAAGAAGGCTGAGCTCGACGCCACCAAACAGCGTCCGCAGAACTGACGTTGTGCCTTGCGGGCGGGGGTTGCTCCGCCCGCATGTCTTGCAACGACGCATTTTTCGGCAAGGGTCTGAATGGCCGTTGCCCGTGGTATTCACGGTGGTGCCCCGCCCATGACAGCCCTTACCGCTCTGGCCGCCGTCACCGGTGGCGCGACAGCCTCCAAGCCGGTACTCAGCGTCACCCAGGGTCTGCACCAGGGTGGCCGGATCAGTCTGGACGGCACCCAGTACACCTTCGGCAGCACACCTGATGCCGACTTCATTCTCAATGACCCGGGCGTCGAGCCCCGCCATCTGGTATTGCGCCTGGCAGACGGCAAGGTCGCAGTCGAGGCCGTGGGCGGCGAAGTGCGGGTCGAAGACCAGCAGGGGCGGGCGATCATCGTTCCGCTCGGCAGCGGTTATCGCGCTCAGTTGCCGCTGCGTATCGCCTTGGGCGAGGCGCAGTTGAGCCTGGAGCACGAACAGCCCGCGCGCGCCGCTGCCGCAATCGCACAGCCCCAGCACGCCTCGGCATTCACCCGCACCCACGTTGCGCTGGCGCTGGGCCTGATGCTGATCTGCGCCTTCGCCTACGCCATGCGTGGCGAGCCACCCAAGCCCCTGGCCGCCAGCGTGACCCCCGTACCGCGCGCGCCGCAGATGCCTTCGCTGGCGCAGGCCCATCAATGGCTGGGGCAGCAGTTGCTGGCCAACGGCCTGGAAGGCGTACGGCTCAGCGAAGCAGGCGGGCAACTGGTGGCCGAGGGGCGCCTGGACCTGACGCAGAAGGCGCGCTGGCTCGCCGTACGCCAGGACTACGACCAGCGCTACGGCCAGCAGGTGATGCTGCACAGCACGGTCACCGCCCAGGCCGATGTCGCCCGTCCACGGGTGCGCTTCCAGGCGGTGTGGTTCGGCAACAACCCCTATGTGATCAGCGAAAGCGGCAAGCGCCTCTATCCCGGCGCGGCCTTGGCCGACGGCTGGATGCTGGAACGTATCGACAGCGACCAGGTGATCCTGGCCAGGGGTGAAGAACGCTTCACCCTGACCTTATAGGACCGAGCATGAGGATCGAGCCGCGGCCATTGTTGCCGTCTTCCACCGAAAAGACCGCCTCCGTCGAGGCCGTACGCCCGCTGCAGGCGCGCCCCAACGCCCGCTTCGATGCGCTGCTGGGCAAGCGGGAAGTGGCTGGCCGCCGTTCGCTGCGCGCAGAGCTCGAGCAAGCCTGTGCCGGCGAGGAGATCAACCCGGACCTGTTCAGCGGCACCCGTGCGCTGGACCTGTTGCAGTACCTGCTGGACGAAGTCATGCCGTCGCTGGATGCCGAACCGGAGATCCGCGAGCTGGCCGAAGACCTGCTTCGTGAAGAGATCCACCTGCGCCAGTCCCTGGAGCAGCAACGCGCCGAGGTGCAGGAACCATGATGTCCCGCGAACGACACGACAGCATCGAACTGCTCAAGGGCCTGGGCGACCTTTACCGCCGCAGCGGTCAGCCCCAGCGCGCGCTGGTGATGCTGTTGATCGCCGCGCAGATGGCCCCCCAGGACGGCACGCTGCTGCGCTACCTGGCCATGGCTTTCACCGACAGCGGCAACGCCAGTCGCGCCCTGAACGCACTCGACCGCCTCACCGAGCAGGAAGGCGAGTCACCCGGCCTGTTGCTGCTGCGCAGCCATGCGCTGTGGCGCGGTGGGCGCAAGGACGAGGCGCGCCAGTGCTTCAAGCGCTACCTCAGTGCACGCAGGGCCGCCCGATGAGCCCGCTCGATCGCCTCAACGGCCTGGCGCGTGCGGCGTCCCAGCGCACCGACGTGATCATCGTGTCGTTCATGCTGATGGCCATCGCGATGATGATCATCCCGCTGCCGACCTACCTGGTCGACGGCCTGATCGGCCTGAACATCGCCCTGAGCATGCTGATCCTGATCGTCGCCTTCTATATCAACCACTCGGTGGAGTTCTCGGCGCTGCCGCCGCTGATCCTGCTGAGCACCCTGTTCCGCCTGTCGCTGTCGATCACCACCACGCGGTTGATCCTGCTGCACGGCGATGCTGGCCATATCGTCCAGGCGTTCGGTGACTTCGTCATCGCAGGCCAGGTGGTGGTCGGCCTGGTGGTGTTCCTGATCATCACCGTGGCGCAGTTCGTGGTCATCACCAAAGGTGCCGAGCGGGTTGCCGAGGTGGCCGCGCGCTTCACCCTCGATGCCATGCCCGGCAAGCAGATGAGCATCGACAACGACCTGCGCAATGGCGACATCGACCAGGCTGAAGCCCGTCGCCGTCGTTCGCGCCTGGAGCGTGAAAGCCAGATGTTCGGCGCCATGGACGGTGCGATGAAGTTCGTCAAGGGCGACGCCATCGCCGGCCTGGTGATCCTCGCGGTGAACCTTCTTGGCGGCATGCTGATCGGCATGGTCGAGCGCGACATGCCGTTCGGCACCGCAGTGCACACCTATTCGCTGCTGACCGTCGGTGATGGCCTGATCGCACAGATTCCGGCGCTGCTGATTTCGGTGGCGGCCGGCACCGTGGTCACCCGCGTCAACAGCGACGGCGCCAGCGGTGACCTGGGGACGGAGATCATTCGCCAGTTGGGCGCCAGCCACCGTGCCTTGTTCCTCACGGCATTGATCCTGCTGGGCATCGGCCTGCTGCCGGGCTTCCCGGCGGCGGTGTTCTTCGTGCTTGCCGCAGTGCTGGCTGGCTCGGCGTTCTACCTCAAGCGTCGCCAGGCGGCCGAGCAGGCTGAGCCGGTGCAGGCACAGGAGGCCGAGGATGAACCCCAGGTGCCAGCGGTGGAGACCAGCGTGTCGGCGAGCAAGCCGCTCAACTGTCGCATCCTCCTGGTCATGGGGCCGGGCCTTGCGGCCAGTGCGCCGGAGCAGCCGTTGCGCCAGCGCTTCGAGGCGCTGTGCCACGAGATCCGTGGCGAGCTCGGCATCGATGTGCCCTTGGCCGCCGTGCATGTGGACGCGAAGAGCGCCGCCCAGCGCTTCGTCATCGAACTTGAAGGCGTGCCGGTGAGCGAAGGTGAACTGCCCGCCGATTGCCTGCTGCTCAGGGACGACCCGGTCAATGTGCAGTTGCTCGACATCCCGATGATCGAAGCCGACTCGCCCCTGGCTGCGCGCAGCGCCCACTGGATCGCTCGTGAGTACCAGGAGCGTCTGGAACAGGCGGGCATCGGCTTCATGCTCCCCGAGGAAGTGCTACGGGCGACGGTCGAGCGCACCCTGCGCCGCTACGCGGCCGATTTTCTCGGCATCCAGGAGACCCGTGCGCTGCTGGAAAGCATCGAGGGCAGCTATGGCGAACTGATCAAGGAAGTGCTGCGCAACCTGTCGTTGCAGCGCATGGCCGAAGCCCTGCGCTACCTGGTTGCAGAGGGGGTGTCGATCCGCAACCAGCGCGCCTTGCTTGAGGCCATGGTCGACTGGGGTGGACGCGATGCCGACGCCGCGCACCTGGCCGAGCACCTGCGCGCCGCCCTGGCCCGACAGATCAGCCACCAATATGCCGACCGCAACCGGGTGATCAGCGCCCTGGTGCTGGCGCCGGCTTTGGAGCAGCAGTTGCGCACGGGCATGCGCCGTCAGGACGGTGGCCGCGAGGCGATTCCCGAGCAGGTCAGCCGCGCCTTGATGCTGCAACTGCGCCAGGCCTGCGAGCGCCTGCCCGAAGACCGCACCAGCGTGCTGCTGGTGCACCCGGAACTGCGCCGCCACCTGCGCCGCCTGGTGCTGCGTGGCGACATGGAGCTGGCCGTGCTGTCGTTCCGCGAGCTGGCCGGTGAATACAACCTGCAGGCCGTGGGCACCCTCGAACTTGGCGACACCTCTCAACGCCGCTCCACCAGCGGCGCTTCGGTCACTTCTCTGGCGAGTGCTTCATGATCGGTTCATCACGCATCGGCGCTGTGTTTCATTACCGTTTGTGGCTGGGTCTGGCCGGCATGCTGCTGTCGTTGCTGGCCTGCGCCGACGAGATCGCAGTGGGCAGCCACGGTCGCCTCGACCTGGCATCGGGCGAGGGCAGGGTGCTGCATTTCAAGGCGCCGGTGGCCTCGGTGCTGGTTGCCGAGCCGGGCATCGCCGACCTGCAAGTGGTGTCCGACGGGGTGATCTACGTGTTCGGCAAGGCGCCGGGGCAGACCAGCCTGATCGCCCTGGACGATGCGGGCAAGCAATTGGCGGCCTTGAACCTGTCGGTGAACAACGCGACCCAGAGCGTCAGCCGTCCGCTGCAAGACCTGCATCCGGCCAGTGGTGCGCAGGTCAGCGCGGTGGGTAACCAGCTGGTGGCCAAGGGCTTGGTCAGGGATGTCGGCGAAGCCAGTGACCTCAATGCATTGCTCGACAACCAGAGCCCGGTACCAGCGGTCAACGCCGCGACCTATGCCGGTTCTGCCCAGGTCAACATCCGTGTGCGCTTTGCCGAAGTCTCGCGTTCCGAGCTGCTGCGCTACGGGGTGAGCTGGAACGCACTGTTCAACAACGGCACCTTTTCCTTTGGCTTGATCACCGGTGGTCGCCTCGCCGCCGACGCCGCCAGCGGTGCATCGAATGTCATCAGCGCCGGCCTCAGCTCGGGCAACGTCAACATCGACTCGATGCTTGAAGCCCTGCAGAGCAATGGCGTGCTGCAGATCCTCGCCGAGCCGAACATCACCGCCATGACCGGGCAGACCGCAAGCTTCCTGGCGGGCGGCGAGATCCCCGTGCCGGTGCCGGTCAACCGTGACCTGGTGGGCATCGAGTACAAGCCTTTCGGTGTCTCGCTGCTGTTCAGCCCGACGCTGCTGCCCAACGGCCATATCGCCTTGCAGGTGCGGCCCGAGGTCAGCAGCCTGATGGGCTCGGACACCACCGACGTCAACGGTTACCGGGTGCCGTCGTTCCGCGTGCGACGCGCCGATACCCGGGTCGAGGTCGGCAGCGGCCAGACCTTCGCCATTGCCGGCCTGTTCCAGCGCGAAAGCAGCCAGGACATGGACAAGGTGCCGATGCTCGGCGACATGCCGATCCTGGGCAACCTGTTCCGCTCCAAGCGTTTCCAGCGCAACGAGACTGAACTGGTGATCCTGATCACCCCGTACCTGGTGCAGCCGACCCGCGAGCGCGACCTGGCCACGCCCCTCGATGCCCTGCCGGGCCCTGCGACCGCTTCGGCGGGGCCACGCAGTGGCGGCAAGTTCGGCTTCTACATGAACTGACCGGGAGCGACCATGAAATCGATCTTTTCCATGTCGATGATCAGCGCCCCCGCCGGGCGCTGCTGGCTGTTGCCATTGGCACTGCTGGCTGGCTGCCAGACACACCTGGAGCCGGTCTCCTACTCACCTGATTTTCAGCACAAGACACTGGCCAATGGCAGCACCGAGATCCTGCCGGTGGAATGCCTGAAACCGGCGAGCAAGGATGACTTCGGCCTGGACGAGGACTTCGTGCCACTGCTGCCGCCAGGCTGCGCCAACAACCTCACGCTGATGCGCATGGTCGAGCAGCCGGACGACCTGGCTCAGGGGCGGCCGACCGGGCCGACCATGGCGGCGCCCGTGGGGCGTGCCGCACAGGTCTACATCGAGGGTTACGATCGCGCCGAGCTGCGTCGACGCCAGGATGAGCAGCAAGCGCGCGCCGATCGCCAGGAGAAGCAATGAAACGCGCGCATGTGCAGGTGCTAGCGACCGTCCACCAGGCCCAGCTCGCGGGCCTGGGCCTGGGCATCCGGGATCGCCTTGATGCGCCGGGCTTCGTTCAGCAGCGTCTGGCGTTCGCTGGCGGAGAGATCGTCCAGGGGCAGGCCGGCGACATCCTGCTCGCGGCCGGCCAGTACGGTGACCAGCAGTTCGTTGCGCTGGTGCCGGGGCAGGGCACGCGGCGACTGGCCGACCACGCGCACGGTGTCCAGGGCCCGTTGCGCCTGACCGCCGAGGGCGTAGGCCAGGGCCAGGTTGCAGCGGCTGTCGAGGTTGTCCGGTGCCAGCGCCAACCCCTTGCTGAAGGCCCCTTGGGCGGCCGCTGCCTGGCCGCGCAGGATCTGCGCGATACCCAGGCGGTTCCAGGCATCGGCGCTGTTGCCACGCTCGGCCGCCTGGGTCAGGGACGTGACCGCACGCTCCAGCTTGCCCTGGCGCAGTTGGGCGCTGCCCAGCCCCAGCAGGGCGTCGAGGTTGTCCGGCTGCAGTTCAAGTGCCTGCTGGTAGGCTCGCTCGGCCGCGCGCGCGTCGCCTGCGGCCAGCGTGGTGTCGCCCAGCTTCTGCCAGGCTTCGGGATGGCGCCCAGGTTGCTGCGCGGCATTCTGGTAGAGCGCAGCGGCCGAGGCGGCATCGCCGCGCTGCTGCAGATCGCCGGCCAGGTGCATGAGGCGGTCGTAGCCATCATCGCTACGGTTCGGCTGGCTGGTACAGGCGCCGAGCAAGGTGCTGGCGATCAGAAGCAGGGTGGACGGCAAACGCTTGGGCATGGGCAGGACTCGAGCGGACGACTGAGTGGCCATTCTAGCGACTTGATGTGTGATTTCGACTGCGCTTCATACGATTTCACAGCTGTGAGCCGCGCCAGGGAGGTAATCGCCCATGCGTAACCTGCTCTGGCTCACCACCCTGCTGCTGGTTCTGCTGTCGTTGCCGGTGCGCAGCGACGAGGGCAAGGACGAGCCCGACTGGTTCGCCCAACCCTACGCCTATGCCCTGGTCGACCAGGACCTGCGCGGCGCGCTGAGCGAGTTCGGGCAGAACCTGGAGCTGGTCGTGGTGGTGTCCGACAAGGTCCGCGGCAAGGCCCGCAGCCCGTTGCGCAGCAGCACTGCCGGCGACTTCCTCACCCAGCTGTGCGACAGCAACGCGCTGGGTTGGTACTACGACGGCAACGTGCTCTACATCAATAGCAACGATGAAGTGGCCACGCGCCTGTTCCGTCGCCAGCCCGGGTTGGACCTGGAGCAGTTGCGCGACTACCTGCAAAGCCTCGATGTGTACGGCCGCCAGTTGTCGCTGCGCCCTGGCGCCGAGCGCGATGAACTGCTGGTTTCCGGACCGCCCGCCTACCTGAGCATGATCCAGCAGCACCTCGACAACCGACCCCAGCCCGTCGCGACGTCCGCAGCCTCCCGGAGTATCCGGGTGTTCCGCGGCGCCAGCGTCAGCGATCACTGAAAAACCACCCAGGAGAAGCCCCATGGCCGTTACCCCGATCGATACCCCCGGCAGCACCCCGAGCAGCGCCGAAGCGCGCTTCGATGCGGCGCTCGACAAGTCCCAGGACGCCTCCGACGATCCAAGCTTCCAGGAGGCGCTGGTGAACCAGGCCGTGCTGATCGGCGGGCAGTTCATCATCATGCCCAAGGCCCAGGAAATGCTGAACGAAGCCCAGTCTTCGGACGACGACGAGTAAACGGCCATGACAGCCAGTCTCGCGACCACGGCGGCACTGCCGCCGTCAGGAGGACAAGGGGGGCTCGGTGCCTCCCAGAACCTCTTCGAAAACATGGCCAACAGTGCCAAGGGCATGCCTGAAGGTGCCAGCCCTCACCAGATCGGTGAAAGCCTGATGCAGCGCCTGGACGGCTTCATCGACCGCTCGCGCACCTTCAGCGCTCGGGCCGAGTCACTCAGTCACGGCAGCCCGGCGATGCCATCGTCGACCCCGGCCGCAGGCCCGTCACCGTTCGTGGCCACCGGCGCCGAGGGCGCGCCCAAGGTCGGTGATACCCAGGTCGCGAACATCGTCCAGTCGCTTGGGCGGATGTTCGACTACTCCATCGAAACCCAGATGGTGGTACGTGGCGCGACCCAGGTTTCCGGCTCCGCCAACACCCTGCTCAAAGGACAATGAATCGATGACCCGTCGTTGGCGAGCCCTGCGTGTGCTGATCGTCGTCGCCCTGGCCAGTCTGTTGCAGGCCTGTGACATGGACTTGTACAGCAACCTCAGCGAGCGCGAGGCCAATGCCATGCTCGCGGTGTTGCTGCGCGACGGCATCCCGGCCTCGCGCAAGGTCCAGGACAACGGCCAGATGAAGATCGTGGTGGACGAGCGTCGCTTCGCCGACGCGATGGCTCGGCTCGACGAGGCCGGGTTGCCGGGGCAGTCGTTCTCCAACCTGGGCGAAGTGTTCAAGAGCAACGGCCTGGTGTCCTCGCCGGTGCAGGAACGTGCGCAGATGGTCTACGCCCTGAGCGAAGAGCTGTCGCACAGCGTCTCGCAGATCGACGGCATCGTGTCGGCGCGGGTACATGTGGTGCTGCCGGACAACGACTTGCTCAAGCGGGTGATCTCCCCGTCGTCGGCCTCGGTGCTGGTGCGCTATGACGCCAACACCGACATCAATCCGCTGATCCCGCAGATCAAGACCCTGGTCGCCAACGGCATTTCCGGGCTCAGCTATGACGGTGTGTCGGTGACCGCGATCAAGGCCGCAGCCCCCAGGAGCGAAGACGAGGGGCAGCCGCGCCTGGTCAGCGTGATGGGTATCTGGATGCTCGAACAAGATGCGTCCCGCGCGCGTCTGCTGCTCGGTGGCAGCCTGCTGGTGGTGCTGGCCCTGGCCGGGCTGTTGGGCTGGCGGCACTGGCAGCAGCGTCGTGGTCGTGCGCTGTACAGCCTGTCGGAGGCGCCATGAGCCTGATGCCCCAATGGCAGGCCCTGCTGGGGCAGCCTCTGGCCTTTGTCGACCGGCGCCACCTGCGCCGCTGTTTCGCCGAGAACGTCGCCGGTGCGCAGATCCAGGCATTGATCGAGTCGCCGCGTTTCCAGGCGCGCCTGCAGGCGTTGATGCTGGCGCATTTCCAGTTGCAGCCGTTGGATCAGGTGTCGCAACCGACCGAACAGGACCTGCCGGTGTTGCTGCTGGCTCCGCAGGATTTCGCCCGTTTGCCGCGCCTGTGTGGGGCCATCTGGCACGGTGCGACCTTGGGCCGGGAAATCCGTCGCGAGGTGGTCGAGCACCTGCGCCAGGGGCTTGGGCATGAGGTCTTCGGCCTGGCCATTGCTCACCGCCAGTGGGGCGGGGCAATGGACCTGTTGCGCCAGCCTGACGATCTGCTGGCCGCCATCGACCACGACGGTGCGCGCTGCGTGCAGGCCTGGCTCGACGAGCAGCCCGCCGACCTGCGCGATTGGCTGCAACTGCGCCTGCCGCTGCCTGTGGCGGAAGGTTCGGCATCGTTGGCCGACCCTGGCATTGTGCGTCGGGTCGCCGCCTTGCTGATGCCGTTGTCCGAGAACCGGGAGAGCGTGCAATGAGTCAGCTGCCCAGCCGTCCGGCATCGCGCATCCTGCGTGCCGCCGAGGTCCAGGCCTGGACCGATGGACGCGATTACCTGCAGGCCGCCCGCGATGAGGCCGAACGTATCCGGGAAGACAGCGCACGCTGGCTGGAACAGGCCCGTGCCGACGGTTTCGAGCTCGGCCGTGCCAAGGGCGCCGAGGCGGTCAGCGAGTTGCTGGCCGACACTGCCGCCAAGGTCGAGGCCTATCTGGCAGGGTTGGAAAACAGCCTGGCTGACCTGGCCCTGGGCATCGCCCGCGAAGTGCTGGAGAGCTTGGGTGACGCCGAGCGTATCGTGCTGTGCACGCGCAAGGCGCTGGTTGCGTTTCGCCAGGACCAGGCGCTGACGCTGTTCGTGCCGCGCCTGGAAGTGGAGGCCGTGCGCCGCCGCATGCACGGCGAAACGGATGGCCTGGCGGCGATTGCCGTGGAGTCCGATGATCAATTGCAGCCTGGTCAGGCTCGCCTGAGCAGCCCGGTCGGTTCGGTGGAACTGGGGCTGGACGCCCAGTTGCAGGCGCTGCGCCGCAGCCTGTTGCCGTTCGCCGAGGTGACACCGTGAGCCTGCAAGCGTTGTTGCCGCGCCTGCACGCGCGCCTGGGCGATGCCCGGCCACGGCCGATGAAGGGCACCATTCGCAGCATTCGTGGTGTGCTGTTGCGCGCCAGCGTCGCCGGCGTGCGCATCGGCGAGCTGTGCCGCCTGCACGACCCCTCCAGTGGTCGCGCCCTGGCGGCAGAGGTCATCGGTTTCGATGGCGACGAGGCGATCCTCTCGCCGATCGGCTCGCTCGAAGGCTTGTCGACCCGCACCGAAATCACCGCTACCGGCGAGGCGCTGGGGGTGAGTGTGGGTGATGGCCAGTTGGGGCGGGTCATCAGCCCCATGGGCGATTACCTCGACGGTGATCGCCAGCCGCCGCTGGGGCCGATGCGCCGCTATCCGCTGCAGGCCGAGCCCCCCGAACCCTTCGCCCGACAAGTGATCGTCGATCCGCTGTCGGTGGGGGTTCGCGCCATCGACGGGCTGCTGACCCTGGGCCGCGGCCAGCGCATGGGCCTGTTCGGCGAGCCGGGGGTGGGCAAGTCGTCGCTGCTCGCCAGCATGGTGCGCAACACCGATGCCGACGTGGTGGTGATCGGCCTGATCGGCGAGCGTGGCCGCGAGGTGCGCGAGTTGCTCGATGTGCAGCTCGATGCCCAGGCCCGCGCGCGCACCGTGGCGGTGGTCGCCACTTCCGATCGCCCGGCCGCCGAGCGTGCCCGGGCTGCCTACGTGGCAACGGTGCTGGCCGAGTATCACCGCGACCAGGGCCGCAACGTACTGCTGCTGATGGACAGCCTGACCCGCTTTGCCCGCGCCCAGCGCGAGATCGGCCTGGCGGTGGGCGAACCGCCGACCCGCCGTGGTTACCCGCCGTCGTTCTTCTCGGCCCTGCCGCGCCTGCTGGAGCGTGCCGGCCCCGCAGCCCGGGGCAGCATCACCGCGCTGTACACGGTGCTCACCGAAGGTGACGCCGCGACCGATCCGGTGGCCGAGGAGGCGCGCTCGATTCTCGACGGCCATGTGGTGCTCAGCGCCGAGCTGGCCCAGCGCAACCATTTTCCCGCCATCGATGTGCTGCGCAGCCGCAGCCGCCTGATGGAGCAGGTCGCCAGCCCTGAGCAACGCCAGCTGGCCATGCGCATGCGCGAGCTGATGGCGCGGCGCAACGATATCGAAATGCTGATCCGCATCGGTGAATACGCCGCCGGCAGCGACCCACTCGCGGACGAAGCGATCGCCCGCCACGCCGCTATCGAAGCTTTCCTGCGCCAGTCGGCGGCGGAGCCGAGCGGCGCCCGACAAACCCTGGAACACATGCGCAAGGTGCTGGCATGAGAGAGGAGCGCCCATGAAAAGTCATGAATTGAAAAGCCTGCAGACCCTGCGCCAATTGCGTGAACAACGGGCCTCCGCGCAACTGGCCGCGCAGCGCCAGCTCTGCCGCGAAACCCATGCTGCCCTCGACGATGCCCGCCAGCGGCTGTGCCTGGCGCGGGAAACCTCCGCGCTCGAGGCAGAAAAACTCTACGGTCGCTTCAGCGAGGGGCTGTCGGTCAAGGCCTGGCTCGCTGCGCAGGTGCACCTGTCGGAGCTGGAGGACGAACAGGAGACGCTGCTGGGCAACCTGGACGAGGCCCACGACTACCACCAGCAGCAGGAGCAGACCCAGGAGAGCCTGCGTCAGGCCCATGTCGCTCGTCAGCGCCAGGCCGATGCCTGGGACTCCCTGGTCGAAGACCACGCCTTGGGCGAGCGCCGTATCGGGGAAGCGCAGGATGAGGGCGAAGACCTGTTTGCCCCCTTGCTGGATCTCACGCCTTGACCCTCCAGACCACCGAGGTGCCCGCCGACGCGCTGGCCTTCGAGCACAGCCTGGAGCGCCTTGATCCGCAGTGGCAGGCCCTGCACCAGCGCCTGCATCGGCCGCGCCAGCCCTGGCAGGGACAGTTGGGCGGGGCGCCGCTGAGTGTCGCCTGGGCGTCGAGTGGTGCGGCGATGGATGAACATCAGCTTGAGTTGTGGCTGTCGCTGGGCGACTCGCCCGTGCAATTGCGCGTGCCAGCCCGTGCCCTCGACCTGCTCGGCTTGCCCGAGGGGCTGTTATTGCCGAGCCTGCCCGCGGCGCTGTTGCTGGAGCAGGCGCTGCTGACGCTGATCGCGCCGCTGGAGCACCTGTTCTCACAGCCGATCCACGTGCTCGATCGCGCGCTCACGCAGTGCGTCGAATTGGCGCCACTGAGCCTTGGCCTGGAGGTACGCCTGGGTGACAGCGCGCTGGCGGTGCAATTGCGCTGCGATGCCGCGACCTGGGCCGAGATTGCCGTGTTGCTGGAGCAGCATGCCGCGCCCATGCCCCACGACCTCGGTGGCCTGGCGCTGACGCTGGGCGTCGACGGCGGCGAGGCCTGGCTCAGCCTGGTCGAGTTGCGCAGCCTGCTGCCGGGCGATGTGGTCATGCTCGATCCCTGGCCGGACGATCATCTGCGCCTGCACCTGGACGACCAGTGGCAAGCCCGTGTGCAGCGCGACGGACAACGCCTGCAGCTAATCGAACCCCCTATCACCGCGCTTGCCTTGAAGGAGCGACACATGAGCGAACAGGGCACCGGGCCGAGCCTGGACAGCAGCCTTGACGAGCTGCAATTGAAACTGGTCTGCCAGGTCGGCAGCGTCGAGTTGAGCCTCGCGCAACTGCGCGAGCTGGGCGTGGGCAGCGTGCTGGAGCTGGCGCCGCGCATGCACGAAGGCGTCGACCTGATGATCAACGGCCGCCGCGTCGGCCAGGGCCAACTGGTGAAGATCGGCGACGGCCTGGGCGTGCGCCTGCTGAGCTTTGCCGCATCATGAGTGGCTACCAGCCAAACCTGATCGAGATCATCCTGGTCGTCGCCTCCATCGGCTTGATTCCGCTGGCGGTGGTGACCCTGACCGGGTTCCTGAAGATCTCCGTGGTGCTGTTTCTGATCCGCAACGCCCTGGGTGTGCAGCAGACGCCGCCGAACCTGGTGCTCTATGGCATCGCCCTGATCCTGTCGGTGTACGTCACCACGCCGGTGATCGGCGACATGTACCGCGCGGCGCAGAGTCATGGCCTGCAACTGGAGAACGCCGAGCAGTTGAAGGAGTTGGGCGAGGCGATCAGGCCGCCGTTGCAGGCGCACCTGTCGCGCTTCGCCAACGAGAGCGAGCGCGGTTTCTTCGTGCAGGCCACGCAGAACGTGTGGTCCGAAGAGGCCCGCGCCGAGCTGCGCGACGACGATCTGGTGGTGCTGATCCCGGCGTTCGTCAGCTCCGAGCTGACGCGGGCGTTCGAGATCGGATTCCTGCTGTACATCCCCTTCCTGGTGGTCGACCTGCTGGTGTCCAACGTGCTGATGGCGATGGGCATGTCGATGGTCTCGCCGACCTTGATATCGATACCGCTGAAGCTGTTCCTCTTCGTTGCGCTGAGCGGCTGGTCGCGCTTGATGCATGGTCTGATTCTGAGCTACGGGAGCTGAGCCGATGGGCCAGGACGTGTTCCTTTCGTTGATGAAGCAGGCGCTGATGACGGTGTTGCTGCTGTCGGCGCCAGCGCTGGGGGTGGCGATCATCGTCGGCCTGAGCGTTGGCCTGTTGCAGGCGCTGACGCAGATCCAGGACCAGACCCTGCCGCAGGTGGTCAAGCTGGTGGCGGTGCTGCTGCTGATCGTCTTCGTCGGCCCGCTGCTGGCCGGGCAGGTGATGGGGCTGGGCAACCAGGTGCTGGACAACTTCGCGCTGTGGACGCGCTGACCGGGCATGGACGCAGGTTTCGTCAATGCCTTCCTGGAGATCGCCTACCCGGTGATCAGTTCGGCCGCGCTCTCCACGGCCCGTGCCATGGGCGTGGTGGTGATCACCCCGGCCTTCAACCGTCTGGGCCTGACCGGGATGATCCGCACCTGCGCCGCGGTGGCGATCTCGGTGCCGATGTTCCTGCCGGTGTTCTCGGCCTTCACCACTACCCCCGAGCTTGGCGGGTTCTGGCTGGCGGGCTTGTTGATCAAGGAGTTTCTGGTCGGGCTGGTGGTCGGTTTGTTGTTCGGCATCCCGTTCTGGGCCGCGGAAGTGGCGGGGGAGCTGATCGACCTGCAGCGGGGCTCGACCATGGCGCAACTGGTGGATCCGCTGTCGTCGGGGGAGTCCGGGGTGATGGCGACCTTGCTCACGGTGATGCTGATCGCGCTGTACTTCATGTCGGGTGGCTTCATCCTCATGGTCGATGGTTACCTGCACAGCTACCAGCTATGGCCGGTGACCCAGTTCACCCCGCTGTTCGCCAGCTCTGCGCTGACGGCGGTGCTGGCGATCCTCGACCAGGTGATGCGCATCGGGGTACTCATGGTGTCGCCGTTGCTGATTTCGTTGCTGATCACCGACCTGATGCTGGCCTACCTCTCGCGCATGGCGCCGAGCCTGCACATCTTCGACCTGTCGCTGCCGGTGAAGAACCTGTTCTTCACCATTCTGATGGTGGTCTACATCGGCTTCCTGGTACCGCTGATGCTCGATCAGCTTGCGGAGTTCCGCGGTACGGTCGGGGTGCTGCAGAGCCTGGTGGAGGGGGGTAATGGCTGACACCAGCGAAGAGAAGTCGCAGCCGGCAACGGACAAGAAACTCAAGGACGCACGCAAGAAGGGGCAGGTCGCCAAGAGCCAGGACCTGGTGTCGGGGGTGGTGATCCTGCTCTGCACCCTGTGCATCGCCATCCTGGCGCCACGAGCCAAGGCCCAGGTCACGGCGCTGGTGGACCTGACCGCGCAGATCTACATCGAACCCTTCGCCACGGTGTGGCCGCGCCTGCTCGATACGGCCGAGCAACTGGTGATCGGCATCACCCTGCCGGTGATGGCGGTGACGGTGACGGCGGTGGTGCTGACCAACCTGGTGACCATGCGCGGGGTGGTGTTCTCGGTCGAACCGCTCAAGCCGGATTTCAAACGCATCAACCCGGCCGAGGGTTTCAAGCGCATCTTCGCCATGCGCAACGTGGTGGAGTTCCTCAAGGGCCTGGTCAAGGTGCACTTGCTGGGGCTGGCGTTCTACGTGGTCGGGCGCCATGCGCTGCAGGCGCTGATGGAGTCGTCGCGGTGCGGGCCCGAGTGCCTGCAGTCGACCTTCCTGCTGGTGCTCAAGCCGCTGGTGTTCACGGTGCTGGCGGCGTTTCTGGTGCTGGGGGCGGCGGATGTGCTGATGCAGCGCTGGCTGTTCGGCCGCGACATGCGCATGACCCGCAGCGAGCAGAAGCGCGAGCGCAAGGATATCGATGGCGATCCGTTGATCAAGCGCGAGCTGCGCCGCCAGCGCCAGGAGATGCAGGCCATGGCGACCAAGCTGGGGTTGGGCCGGGCGTCGTTGATGGTGGGTGTGGCCGGTGACTGGGTGGTGGGTTTGCGTTATGTGCGCGGGGAGACGCCGGTGCCGGTGGTGGTGTGCCAGGCCGAGCCTGAGGAGAGCGCGCGGATGCTTGGCGAAGCTGCGCAACTGGGGATCGCCCATGCCATGGATGCCCGCCTGGCAGCCGAGCTTGCCCGGCGCACCGTGGCGGGGGATCCGGTGCCGGACAGCACCTTCCAGGCGGTAGCGGATCTGCTGGTGGCTGCGCGGTTGATCTAAGCCCCGGCAGAGATAGCTCGGCTATTGTCACCGCGAACACCGGAGCCGCCGAGGCCATGCCACCCTGTGGGAGCGGGCTTGCCCGCGAAAGGAACACCGCGATGCATGGCACCGGCTATGCCGGTGTTCGCGGGCAAGCCCGCTCCTACAGAGGCAGTGTGGCCCTTGTGGAGCGGCGAACCGCCGCTCCACAAGGCAAGGGTTGATCAGCCGTTGTCCACCGGCTTGTACGGCCCGCCATAACCATCACCGACCATCGAGATGATGTTGCCGTTGTCGTCGATCCAGTCCGAGGGCTTGAGCGAGTACTTGTAGTCTTCCGAACGACGGTTGTTGCCGTCGCCGATGTAATCCGGATGATCGACGCGATGGTCGCCGCGGATGCTCGAGCGTGCATCCCACTCTTCCTTGCGGAAATCGAAGATGCTGCGATCGCCCGGCGCGTCGCGCTGGCCCCAATCGGAAAGGTAGGTCTGCAGCCACACATAAGCCGCGTCGCCGTTGGGCTTGAGCAGGCCGTCCTGCTTGAAGTCCTGGATCTGGTCCCAGTTCTGCAGCGAGATCTTGTGCAGCTTGTGCGACTTGACGTCGTTGAGGATCGCACCGACGAAGGAGAACACTCCGGAGAACAGGAACCCCACCGGCCCGAGCAGGGGCACCAGGCGCCCGGTGATACCGAACACCCCGGCGACGCTGCCGGCTGCACCGAACAGGCTGCTGACGCCACCTGCGACCGACAAGGAACCGGAAGCGATCTTGATCGGGTCTTTCTCACGCACGCCGTCGCGGATGGTCAGGCCACCCATGACCACGCCGATCACCCCACCGACCACGTCGGCACCGGCGCCGATGACCTTGATCGCACTGCCGGCGAAGCGTGCGATCTTGCCTGCGCCGACCACGCCGCCACGCTTTTCGATACCACTCTCGATGCCCTGGTGCAGCTTGTTCATCGTGGCTTCGTCGAACGGCTGGCCGTTGAGCGCCTTGCCGACATCCTTACCGTCGGCCATGGCGTCGTCGATGATGTTGTAGTACTGGTTCTGCACATCCTGCACGCTGCGCGGGATCTCGGGCCCCGCAGTGCCTGGCTTGCTCCAGATGGTCGGCACCGAGCGGTCCAGGCCCATCAGCTTGTAGGCGTTGGTGCCGAACGCCTTGTCGAAGGCCTTGGTGCCGAGGGTGGCGAAGTGCGAACCGGTGCTGAGGAAGCCGATGAAGTCGTTGGCGATGCCGGCCCGCTCGCGTGGGGTGTCGGCCAGCGTGCCGCCCTTGCCGGCCAGCTGATAGATGGCCCGCCCCAGAGAGATCGCACCGCCCATCGAGCCGAGCACGCCATTGTCGCTGAGGAAGGACAAGGTCTTGACGAAGGCGCCGCGGTTTTCCGCGCTCAGGTTCGGCATCAACTCGGTGCTGACCGCCTTGTTGATGTCGTCGAGGGTGATCTTGCCGTTGGCCTGCCAGGTGTCGCCCAGGTTGCTCATGACCTTGCCGAAATCGGTGGCCATGTCCTTGTCCTTGAGCAGCATCTCGACGAACTTCTCGTAGGTCGCCAGCGACCTGCGCGGGATGCCGTCGCCGCTGGCCTTGAGGGCCTGGAGGATGATCAGGGTCTGGTCGGTGGTGGCCAGCGCGGTGTTGTCGTCGGAGATCTTGCTGGGGTCGGCGATCAGCTTGTCCAGCTCCAGGGTGTAGCCGTCGATCTGCAGGTTCTGCAGGAACTGGTCGGCCTTGGCCGGATCGATGTCGGCTAGCCCTGCGTAGGCGCTGCGGATTTCACGGGTGGCAAGCTCGGTCTGGCCGTTGGCCTGCAGGTCGTTGATGTACTTGACGAAGTTCTCCGACGAGGTGCTGTCGAGCAGCTTCTGGCGGGTTTCGTCGACTTTCGCCGAGCCGCCTTCGACCTTGCCCAGGGCCGCGTCGTGCTTGCTCTTGAGGTCGGCGACGATGGTCGGGTCGCCGAGCAGTTCGCCGAGCTGGGCATCGATGGCCTTGGCATCGAAGATCTCGTCGCGCACATCGCGCGAGGTCACGGTGATCGGGTCGCTGGCGTTGCCATGGTTGCCAAAGCCATGCTCAGGGATGATCGACATGCCATGGTCGGCCATGCTCTTGGCTTCCAGCGCCCGAACCAGCTTGGCCCGTGGGTCGTCCTTGGCAATGCTGCCGTCCTTGATCCCGGCGCGGTAGCCATCGACCAGGTCGCGGATGGCCAGGTCGCGTACCGACAACGGCTGGCCGTCCTCGTCCTTTTCGGTGGTGGCGAGCTCATCCACCGAGACTTCCTTGAGCGGCGGCAGGCCATGGTCGGCGCGCAGCTTGTCGACGTCGGTGACCTGCTCGGCGATGCTGCTGCGGTAGTCGGCGATCTGTTCGAACATTTGCGGGTTGTCGAACTGCGAGACGATGATCTTCTGCTCTTCGCCGCCGGGCTTGCGCTGGGTGAAGGCGATCAGGCCCGGGCCGTAGTCGCCGATGCCGCCGACGCTCATGATGTCCTCGGTCGAGGCCAGGTAGTCGTCCGGGCCAGCCTTGGTGTAGCCGTCGCCCTTGGCCTTTTCCAGACCGGCGAGGGTCTGGCCCTTGGTGCTGTAGTCGAGGAAGGCTTCGGGGGAGACGTCGCGCGATACCACCACCAGTTTGCCGTCGGCCTTGGTGACCACCAGGATGCCGTCGGTGGGCGCATCGACCTTGCTGATGTCGTTCATCCCCAGCGTGCCCTCGGCACGGGTCTGCAGGTGCTGGTCGGGCAGCTTGTGGGCGTTCTCGATGTAGTCGAAGGCGGGCGTGCCTTTGGTCGTGTCCAGCGCGTGCAGGAAGTCGTACAGCTGGCTGCCGCGGTTCTCCGGGGCGGGCTGGTTGGCGGCGGCGGAGGGGACGCTGTCGAGCGAGTCGTAGCCGCGGTCGTGGGCCTTGGCGTCGTCGCGGCTGATCGCGTACTTGTGGCCGTCGTGCTCGAACAGGATGACGTGGGCGTCCTTGTCTTCGGAAACCACCTTGAGCTTGTCCACGTCCAGGCCGGCGGGCAGGCCGGTGACCTGCTCGTAGCCGGCGGCCTTGGCGTCGTCCAGTGCGACACGGGTCTTGCCGGCGCCGCTGTAGGCAGCATAGGCCTCGGGCGTGATGCCCTCGGCGATGATGACTTCGCGGCCGTTGGTGAGCTTGACCTTGAGCACGCCGTCGGTGGCCTGCTCCACCGACTGGATGTTGTCCAGCAGGAAGCCGCTGTCGTCCTTGCGCAGCAGCGACTGGCCCGGGTCGGTGAGGCCGGCGACGATCAGGTCGTGGGCTGGTGTGCCCTGGGTGTCGGCCAAGGTGTCGAGCAGGTTGTAGAGCTGGGTGCCGTGGTCGGGGCCGCGGTCTTCACGGGTCGGCACGGCATGGCCGAAGCGCAGGTTCTCGAAGGTCTCGTAGCCTGGCTGGCTGTCCTGCGCGGCCTTCTCGCTGATCTGGTACTTGTTGCCGCCGTGCTCGAAGTAGATGACGCCGTTGTCCTTGTCCTGGGCGACGATCTTCAGCTTGCCGATATCGAGGGTTTCCGACAGCTCGGTGATGTCCTTGTAGCTGTCGGCATCGGCGGGCTTGTCGTGCGGCACGCTGCCGCCGCCGTCGTTGGCCGCCAGGACCTTGGGCTTGAAGGTCTTGTCCGCGCCCGGATCGCTGAGCAGCAGGCGGGCCTTGTCGAGGACGCTGTCGAAAAGGCCGGCGGTGTCGGAGGGGGAGGAAGGGCTGCTGCTGGAGGGGGCTTCGGGTCTGTTGATCATTGCACGGTCCGGGGCGAGGACGGCGGCAAGCGCAGCCCCGCAGCCCGAGACGATTCCGTTGCTGGGCGACCAGGTTGCGCGACCGACATCAAAGGTTCATGGAAGTCTGATCCTAGGCGACCTCGACCTTTGAAACGCACAACCTTGGCAAGTTACAGCAAGGTTTCACGTGTGTGAAAACTGGGTGTTGAACTGGCGCTCCTGACGACGCTGATCCCAGGCCTGGCTGGTGCGCCTGGGGGCTTCCTCCGGTTGGCTGGTCAACTGCGAAAGGGTGGCGGTGATGCGTCCGGCCCAGAAGCGCGCGCCCTGTTCCTGGGCCTCCTGCATGGCCTGGTTGAGCAGCTCCTGGGCTTGCGCCTGGCGTTCGGGCGAATCGGGCCTGGCCAGCAGTTGGGCCTTGATGCGCAACAGCTCGGGGCGGAACCAGCGTTCCTGGCGAGCGGCGGTCACGGCCAGGGTCTGGTCGAGGATCTCGATGGCCAACTGTTCCAACCCCAACTGCGCCAGACCTTGGGCGTACTCGCTGCGCACCAGGTTGTACAGCGGGCTGTCGCCGATCGCATGGAGCTGGTCAAGCGCTTCGCCCAGGCCGCGCACGCCGTCTTCGGCACTGCCCTGGCGGATCAGCAGAATGTGCTCGAAGCACCGGACGAACAGGCGCCATACCGGCATCTCGTGGCCCCCCAGACTCTCTTTGAGACGGGCAAGAAACTCGCGGCTGCGCTTTTCGTGGCCGACCAGCAGGGTGATGGGGATGGCGCTCAGGCTCAGGGTGTACCAGAGGCTGGCCGGGTGGTGCTGGGTCAACGCCGCTTCGACGTTGGCCTCGATGGTCAGCAGGGCCTGACCCACCTGGCCTTGCAGCAACTGCACCTGGGCCTTGAGCGAGCGCGCGGCGATACCTTGGTCGAAGTGGCTGTCGATGACGTGGGCGCGGGGCATCATCGGGAAACTCAGGGCTTCGCTGATCGCCTGGCGGGCGCCATCGAAGTCGGCCATCTGGAACAGCGGCGTTGCCCGCATGCGCCGGCCGAGCATGCGCCGTTCGAGGATGCCGGTGCGTTCGCTGAGCTGGATGTACTGGTTGGCCAGGTCCAGCGCCTCGGCGTGCTGGTTGCTGCAGCAGTGGTCGTGCCAGAGGCCCCACAGGCCGCGTAGTTCATGCTCGGTGTCGCCGAGGGTGCGGGCGTCTTCGATCACCTGCTGCCAGGCGTCACGGATCGACTGCCCGGCACCGCGGGTCAGGGCCATGACGCTGGCCGAGAGGGTCAGCAAGAGCATGCGCTGGCGGGGTGTGATGGCCTCGAAGCGCAGGCCGCGGTCGACCCAGGCGTGGCATTCGTCGACCCGCGACAGGCGCAGCCACAGCGGCACGCTCATCAGCGTGAGTTCGACGCCGAGACAGGCGTCGCCCTGTTCGCTGAAACACCAGCTCAAGGCGCTGCGTACGCTGTCGCTGCCGGGGCTGTGCAGGGCCAGCCAGCTGTCGCTGTCCAGGCGCTCAAGGTCTTGCACCGCGCGGCGTTGTTCCTGGAGGGTGTACTGCGCGTGGCGCTGGGCGATAGCGGCGGTCTCGTCATGCAGGGCCAGCTGCTGCGCCGCATACACGCGGGCCGTGTGGTGCAGGCGGTAGCGCTTGATCGGTTGCGCCCCGGCGGCCACCAGCAGCGACTTGTCCATCAGGCTTTCCACCAGCCAGGCAGCGTCCTGGAAAGGGCCTGGCTGGACCTCGACCACCGCCTTGGCGGCGGCGAGGGTGAAGCTGCCGGTGAACACCGACAGCTGACGGAACATCGCCTGCTCCTGCGTGCACAGCAGCGCGTGGCTCCACTCCAGCGAGGCTTGCAGGGTGCGGTGGCGGGGCAGGGCGGTACGCCGGCCGGCCATCTGCAGGCGGAAGTCGCCATCGAGCAGCTCGACCAGATAGGCCAGGCCAAAGGCGCGTACGTGGCTGGCGGCGATCTCGATGGCCAGGGGATTGCCGTCGAGGGTACGGCACAGTGCGAGCGCCGCCGGCACGTCGGTATCGCTGAAGGCAAAGTCCGTGTCGTGCGCAGCGGCGCGCTCGGCGAACAACTGGACGGCCGGGCTGAGCAGGGCCTGGGCGGCGCACAGTACGTGATCGTTTGCGGGGCAGGGCAGCGGCGCGACCTCGTGCACGCATTCGCCTTCGGCGTGCAGGGCTTCGCGGCTGGTGACCAGGATATGGCAGCCCGGCGCCTGTTGCAGCAGGGCTTCGACCAGGGTCGCGGTGGCTTCGAGCACGTGGTCGCAGTTGTCCAGGATCAGCAGGTGGCGGGCTTCGTCGAACAGGGCGGCGATCAGCGCCACGGCGTCTTGTGCGGTGCTGTCGATGCCCAGCGCCGCCGCCACCAGGTCGGCGACGCAGGCAGGCTGGTCAGCCTCCGTGAGGTCGACGAAGGTGCGCCCCTCGCTGAAGTCTTCGGCCATGGCGTGGGCGAGTGTCAGCGCCAGGGTGGTCTTGCCGATGCCGCCGGTGCCGGTGAGGGTGAGCAGGCGGCGGCTGCGCAGGGTTTCGGCCAGGGTCTGGCAAATGTCGTCGCGGCCGATGACGCTGCTGCCAAGGCTCGGCAGGTCGTTGCCGGGTTTGGTCGCAAGCAAAGGTTGCGGCGCCATTTCACGGATGGTCACCGGAGCCACGAAGCGGTACCCGCGGCCCGGTACGGTGACGATGTAGGTGAAGTCTCCTTCTTCGCCAAGCACTCGGCGCAGGGTGGTCATTTGCGCGCGCAGGTTGCATTCCTCGACGATGACCTTGGGCCAGACCAGCGCCAGCAGCTCGTTCTTCTCCAACAGCTCGCCGGTTCGGCTCGCCAGCGTGACCAGCAGTTGCAGCGCACGGCTGCCCAACTGCACCAGTTCCCCGTCCTTGAACAGCAGATGCTGCTGGGGGTAGAGCACGAAGGACCCAAAGCACAGGGCGTTTTCCGGATCAGGGGTATCCAGAGCGTCCAGGGCGACAATCTTTCCGGGCTTGGTCTTGGTCAGGGGCATGATTAAACCTTTATGAATGAGTTAGTTATTGGCGGTCTTGAAGGGCGCCTTTGTTGTTTCACATGTTCAGGATAAACAGCACGATCCGACGTAAGGTCTGTCTCGGTGGCACGGGCGAACTTCGACAGCCAATGGCCATTCGCTTGTCATTGTTCGCTCATCTTTCGCAAGGCACGTCGCGGAAGGACTCCGCAGCGGATCAAATTCTGGCAAGTACCGTGCCATGGATCCAATGATCATCTGGTAACGGGCGTCCTTGAACTTTCGCGAAACGATGCGCATTGCCGGGGTCGGTCGTTGTTTTATTCGGGATTCCGAATGTTTCATTCGTATGACGTTCGGGTTGCCGAATGAGCGAGGCCGTGGACGTGCTTTGCAGGACGAAGACGGCGCATGGAGGCTTTGTAAATCGCGGGCTGTACGGTTCATGACGGTGTGTGCTGAGAAAAAACGAACAGCGCCTGGCGGTTCCCCGCCATACCTGGCAAGGGACATTAAGTGTGTGCTCTATGCACGGCCGCGGCGCGATTCATTGTTGGGTGGGGATAAACTGACCCTCCTGTGGAGACTATTTAGAACATCCTTTTGTGTCGTTTATTAGTTGGCGGTAATCCGCCATCGCGAAGTTTGTGAACACATTCGCAGTTGTCATCTTTGTCATGAAACAAATGGCGGGTTTGCGGTAGGGTTTGCGGTCGCCTTTCGTATACAGTCACGCGCACGAAATTTGTTATCGACTGTTTTTATTGGGAAAGTTCGGAAGTTTCGAGTAATTGCTCGAAAACATTGCGCGGGCCATCATTTTTTTGCACCACAACAGGCCGTGGCGATAAACCGCCACGCATGACAGCACCCCGGGGGCCGGGGTGCAGAAAAGGCGGGAAGATCAGGGGCGTGGGGCGGCGTTATCGGCTGTTCAGGCCACGCCACCGTTGGCGCGCAGGATCTGGCCGTTGACCCAGCCGCTGTCAGGGCCGGCGAGGAAGGCGACGACACCGGCGATATCCTCTGGCTGGCCCAAGCGGCCCAGGGGTGGTGCCTGGGTGGCGGCCTGGATCTGCTCGGGCGTCTTGTCGGCCAGGAACAGTTCGGTTTCCACCGGGCCCGGGGCCACGGCATTGACGGTGATGTTGCGACCGCGCAGTTCCTTGGCGAACACCTGGGTGAAGGCCTCTACCGCGGCCTTGGTGCCGTTGTAGATGGCGTAGCCTGGCATTTTCAGGGCCAGCGTGGTGCTGGTCAGGTTGATGATGCGCCCGCCGTCGTTCAGCCGTGTCGCGGCAGCGCGCAGGGTGTTGAACACGCCTTGGGTGTTGATCGCGAAGTTGCGGGCGTACAGCTCGTCGCTGGTCTGCGCCAGGGGCGCGACCTTGAGGATGCCGGCGTTGTTGACCAGCACATCGATGCGACCCAGTTGCCGCTCGATGGTGTCGAACAGGGTCTGTACCTGGCCTGCACTGGACACATCGGCCTTGAGGGCGATGGCCTTGCCGCCGGCCTGGCGGATCTCGGCCACCAGTGCATCGGCTTCGGCATCGTTGCTGGCGTAGTTGATCGCCACGGCGAAGCCGTCACGGCTGAGGCGGCGGGCGATGGCGGCACCGATGCCGCGCGAGGCACCGGTGATCAGGGCTACGGAAGAGGTCATGCTGGGCATCCTTCTGAGTGGGTGTGGGAAGGAGTGTGGACTGTTGGCGAAAAAAGATAATTGCGCGGCAAGTGCGATCAGTGTTCCATTTGCTTTAATTATCGACTTGGCGTCTTTCCCTTGCGAAGCAAGGGTAGCCGCCACCCTCCAGGAGAACCCGTCCATGGATCGCTTCCAGGAAATGCAGGTGTTCGTGCGTATCGCCGAGCGCGGCAGTTTTTCCCAGGCTGCCGAGGACCTGCAGATCCCGCGGGCCACCGTCACCAACCTGATCAAGCGCCTGGAGCAGCGCCTCGGCGTGCGCCTGCTCGAGCGCACCACCCGGCACGTGCGCATGACCCACGATGGCGAGGCCTACTTCCACCGATGCGTGCGCCTGTTGCTGGACCTCGAGGAGACCGAAAGCGCCTTTCGCAACGCCCCGCCCAAGGGCCTGCTGCGGGTCAACCTGCAGGGCACCCTGGCCAAGCATTTCGTCATGCCGGCGCTGGGTGGGTTCCTGGCGCAGTACCCGGACATCACCCTGCACATCGGTGAGGACGACCGACTGGTCGATCTGGTGCGCGAAGGGGTGGATTGCGTGCTGCGGGCGGGCCTGCTGCAGGATTCGTCATTGATCGGCCGACAGGTCGCCAGCCTTGAACAGGTGACCGTGGCAAGCCCCGAGTACCTCGCGCAGCACGGCACGCCCACGACGCTGGACGACTTGCAGCAGCATTTCGCGGTGGATTACCTGTCCAGCGCCACCGGGCGGGCGGTGCCCCTGGAGTTCAGGGTCGGTCGTGAGGTGGTGGAGCGTTTGTTGCCTGCGAGGGTTTCGGTGACCGGCGCTGACCTGTACACCGGCGCGGCGCTCTCGGGGCTGGGAATCGTTCAGGTACCACGCTACCGGATTGTCCATGAACTGGCGGCCGGCAGCCTGCGCGAATTGTTGCCGGACTGCCCGCCACCGCCGATGCCGGTGTCGGTGGTGTACCCACAGAGTCGACAACTGTCGGCGCGGGTGCGGGTGTTTTCGCAGTGGTTGGCGGCGCAGTTGGGGCAAGGTCGCTGACCGGGTGACGGGTGCTGAGGGAATAAACCGGCGTGGCGCGCGTTTACGAGCTGAAACCCCAACGACCGGAGTCGTCACCATGCCCCACCTGCGTACCCTTGCCCGCGGCACTCTGCTTCTCGGCACCCTTGGCCTGGCCATGCTCGGTGCTACCGCCCAGGCTGCCGAAACCTGGGAGGTCCTGCCGCCCACGCCACACCTTGCAGGGCCGTTCAAGACCGCCGAGGTCAATGGCGTGCAGCTCGCCTACCACATCGAAGGCAAGGGCACGCCGGTGTTCCTGCTGCATGGCGGCCCGGCCAATGCCGACTACCTGGCCGGCCAGGCCAAGGTGCTGTCGGCGCATTACCAGGTCATTTCGGTGGACACCCGTGGCCATGGTCGCAGCAATGCCAATGGCCTGCCGCTGAGCTACGACGCCATGGCCGATGACGTGGTCGGGCTGATGAAACAGCTGGGCCTGAACAAGGTCGATGTGGTGGGCTGGAGCGACGGTGGCATCACCGCGCTGGACCTGGCCATGCGTTACCCGGACAAGGTTGGTCGGATCATCGCCTTCGGCGCCAACACCGACCCGACCGGTGCCTTCCCGGATGCCGACAAGAAGCCTGCCTTCGGCACCTTCATCACCCGTGCCGCCGACGAGTACAAGCAGTTGTCGCCAACGCCGGACGGTTTCGAAAAGCTCAATGCCGCGCTGGCCCAGATGTACCAGCAGCAACCGAACTGGACGCCGGCGCAACTGGCGACCATCAAGGCGCCGACCCTGATCGTCGACGGCGATCACGACGAGGCGATCAAACCCGATCACACCCGCTATATCTCCAAGAGCATTCCCGGCGCCAAGCTGCAGTTCATCGAGGGCACCAGCCACTTTGCGTTCCTGCAGAAGCCTGAGGTGTTCAACAAGGTGATGCTGGATTTCCTGGCCAAGCGCTGAGCAGCCTCAGCCTGCGCTGAACAGTGCCCGCGCTTCGTCGAAGCACTGTTCGGCGATGGCCGAACGCGGTTCGCTGCGGCGCAGCAAAAGGCCCACCGGGCTGTGAATGCTGGCGTCGGCCACCGGGATGATGCGCAGGTGTTCGCTCAGATCTTCCAGGCCGCAGTCCAGCGGCATCACCGCGCAGCAGATGCCGGCGTTCAGTGCCTGGATCAGTTGGAAGGTCGAGTCGCTTTCCAGCACGGCCTGGGGCTCCAGGCCGCGGCTGCGAAAGCTCAGGTCCAGCGACTGGCGGTAGTGCATGCCTTTGCTCAGCAGGCCCAGCGGCAGGCCGTCGAGGTCTTCCCAGCGCAGTTGCTCGGTGTCGAACTGGAAGTGCCGGGTATCGTGCAGCAGGCCCATGGTGGTGGTGCCCAGCTCGATCACGTCGAAGAAGCTGACATTGACCTGGTCCAGGTAGCAGATGCCCAGGTCGAGCTGGTTGCGGCTCAGGCCGTCGATGATCTGCTCTGAACTCAACGAGCTCAGCTGGAAGTGCAGTTCGGGGTATTTCTCGCGCAGCGGCAGCAGCAGTTCCATGGGGTTGAAGCTGGCCAGCGGCACGGTGCCCAGGCGCAGGCTGCCGACCACCTGGCCGCGGCAACTGGCGGCCTCGGCCTGCAGGCCGTCGTGGGCGGCGAGCAGGGTCTTGGCCCAGGCCAGGATGCGCTCGCCGGCTTCGGTGAAGCCCTCGAAACGTTGACCGCGCTTGACCAGCACCAGGTCGAGCTCGTCCTCCAGGTTGCGCAGGCGCATCGACAGGGTCGGCTGGGTGATGTGGCACAGCGCGGCGGCCTGGCCGAAGTGGCGGGTCTGGTCGAGGGCGATGAGGAACTTGAGCTGCTTGATGTCCATGGTTCGGCCTGGCGATAGAGGGTGTTGATCGGACGGTACGTCGTATCGATTGGACGCATGCGCCCCAGGGTTCTAGCGTGACGCAAAATCCCCCTTGGAGACAAACCCCGTGAGTGTCAAACCGGATGCGGTATTCGTACCGCTCAATATCGCCGTGCTGACGGTCAGCGATACCCGTACTTTTGCCGGGTTCGACCGGCGCCTGCCGCACCGCGTGGGAGGGCATTCTGGTGGAGCAACTGGATGCGCGGCATCGGCCGTGCAACTTCGTGCCGCACCTGAAGGCGGTGGGGGCGTGTGAGAGTCGGGGTTGATCGTTAGCGGTGTGTTGGTCTGGCGGGCCTCTTCGCGGGCAAGCCCGCTCCTACAGGAGAGGGCTTGCTTCAGCTCAACACATGCTTCACCGGCTCCAGCACCGGTGGCAGCGGCTCGCCCAGCGCCGACAGCACATCGCGCTCCAGCGTGCGCACCATGGCGTCGGTGGGCAGGTCGTTCTCGTCGCGGCCGAACGGATCCTCCAGCTCGTTGCCGATCGCATCCAGGCCAAGGAAGGTGTAGCTGACGATGGTGGTGAACAGCGGCGCCAGCCAGCCCAGCGGTTGGGCCAGGGCGAACGGCAGCAGCAGGCAGAAGATGTAGATGGTGCGGTGCAGCAGCAGGGTATAGGGGAACGGTAGCGGCGTGCCCTTGATCCGCTCGCAGGTCGCCTGCACCTCGGATAGCCCCAGCAGACGTTGCTCGAGCAGGGTGTAGCGGAATTCGCTGATGTGCTGCTGTTCGGCCAGTCGCGCACAGTGCGCGCCGATTACGCGCAGGATGCCGTCGCAGACATTGTGCTCGGTGACGACTGCGCCCTCGGCTAGCCAGGGCCTTGCGGCGTGCAATTCGTCCTCGTTGCGCAGGCGCGCGTTCAGCGCATGGGCAAAGCCGCACAGGCTGCGCAGCAGCTCACGTCGCAGGGCCGGATCTGCGATCACCACGCTTTCGCGGATGAACGAGCGGGTCTCGATGATCATCCGTCCCCAGGCCTTGCGCCCCTCCCACCAGCGGTCGTAGCAGGCGTTGTTGCGAAAGCTCATGAAGATCGACAGCGACAACCCGAGCAGGGTGAAGGGCGTGGCGCTGACCGGGTAGAACAGCGCCGGGTAACGTCGCTCGACCAGCACGATCAGGGCTGCCAGCAAGGTCACCATCAGGCAGCGCAGGGCGATGCGCTTGACGATCGAGCCGCGCAGGGTGAACAGCATGCGCAGCATGTCGGTGTTGGAATGGACGATCAAGGCGGTTCCAGAGACGGCCGATCAGCCGCCGGTCATGTTCATGAAACGCAGGATCTGCACCTCGCCACCCACCTCGAAGTGATGGCGGTAGGGCTTGAGGTGCACGGCCTCGCGAATCGCTTGCTCCAGGCGCTCGCTGTCACCGGGATGGCTGCGCAGGACCTGCTTGAGGTCCATCGAGTGCTCGTTGCCCAGGCACAGCAGCAAGCGGCCTTCGACGGTCAGGCGCACGCGATTGCAGGTGGCGCAGAAGTTGTGGCTGTGCGGCGAGATGAAGCCGACCCGCGTCTGCGGCGCTTCGGCCAGGCGCCAGTAGCGGGCCGGGCCTTGGGAGGATTCGGCCGATTCGATCAGGGTGAAGTGCGGCTCCAGGCGCTCGCGCACATCGTCGCTGGAGTAGAACGACTCGCCACGCTCGTGCTCGCTGATCACGCCCAGGGGCATTTCCTCGATGAAGGTGATGTCCAGTTCGCGGTCGATGGCAAAGCGCACCAGGTCGACGATTTCATCGTCATTGCGACCCTTGAGCACCACGCAGTTGAGCTTGGTGCGGCGGAAGCCTGCCTGGCGCGCAGCGTCGATGCCGGCGATCACCTGGGCCAGGTCGCCGGTGCGGGTCAGGGCCTTGAAGCGTTGGGCATCGAGGCTGTCGAGGCTGATGTTAAGGCGTGTGACGCCGGCGTCGAACAGCGGCTGGGCCAGGCGGCCAAGCTGCGAGCCATTGCTGGTCATGCACAGCTCGCGCAGGCCGGGCAGGGCGGCGATGCGCCCGCACAGGTCGACGATGCCCTGGCGTACCAGCGGCTCGCCGCCGGTCAGGCGGATCTTGCGGGTGCCCAGTGCGACGAAACGTTCGGCGACCTGGTAGAGCTCTTCGAGGCTGAGGATCTGCTGGCGGGGCAGGAACTGCATGTCTTCGGCCATGCAGTAGACGCAGCGGAAGTCGCAGCGGTCGGTCACCGACATTCGCAGGTAGTCGATTTTCCGGTTGAAACCGTCGATCAGGGCCTGGCTGCTGTGTTCCACGTTCGCGCTCGGAAGGGTGGGATGGGGGTAATGTCCACGCTATAACCTGCAGGCACGGGCGTCAAATTGCTTTGCCCGACTGTTTGATAGGTCTGGTCTATCAAGCGATCAGTGAGCGCGCATCAGACCGCTACTGCGACCTTCTCACCGATACACCGGAAACGCCGTGGTGTACTTGATCTGTTCCATGGCAAAGCTGGAGGTGATGTTCGATAGCCCGTCGGTGCTGGTGATCAGCTTCTTGTAGAAGCGGTCGTAGGCAGCGATGTCGCTGACCACCACCCGCAGCATGTAGTCCCAGTCGCCGGACATGCGATAGAACTCCATCACTTCCTCGAAGCTGGTCACGGTCCTGGCGAAATGTTCGAGCCAGGCGCTGTCGTGGCGCTGGGTCTTGAGCTGGACGAACACGCTCAGGCCGAGGTTGATGCGCTCGGGGTCGAGCAAGGCGACGCGGCCGCGGATATAGCCTTCGTCTTCCAGGCGCTTGACCCGTTTCCAGCAGGGCGTGGTGGTCAGGTTGACCGCCTCGGCCAGGTCCTTGAGGGAGATCGAGGCGTCGCGCTGGAGCAGGGTGAGGATGTGCTGGTCGAAACTGTCCATGGCGATAGGGGGCGGCTTTGCAGAAAAAGTTTCTCGAGAGTAGCCCAATCGGGGAATCGCTTGCTACGCCCGGCGCCGTTGCAGCGGGTCGGACCGGGATATGCGATAGTGGCGGTTTTCTACCTGACCCCCTTCAGTCAACGGATCCGACCATGGCCGAAAAACCGCGCAATTTCGCCACCCGCACCATTCACGCCGGCGAGCAGTCCAGCGTCGCCGACAACGCTATCTTCCCGGCCATCGTCACCTCCAGCTCGTTCATCAAGCGCGGCCTGGACGATAATCCCGAATACGCCTACAGCCGTGTTTCCAACCCTACCCGCCACGCCTATGAAACCTGCGTCGCAGCCCTGGAAGAGGGTGTCGGTGCGGTTGCCTGCGCGTCGGGCGTGAGTGCCACCGCCACGGTGCTCGAACTGCTGCCCAAGGATGCCCACGTGGTAGTGATGAATGGGGTCTATGGCGGCACCTTCCGCCTGATGGAGGACTACCGGGCACACACCTCCGGCCTGACCACCACCTACGTCGACCTCAACGACCTGGACGCCGTCGCCGCAGCGATCCGTCCGAATACGAAGATGATCTGGCTGGAGTCGCCGACCAACCCGCTGCTGCACCTGGTGGACATCAAGCTGCTGTGCGACCTGGCCCGCGAGCGCGGCATCCTCACCTGCATCGACAATACCTTCTGCTCGCCGTGGAACCAGCAGCCGATCAACCTGGGGGTGGACCTGGTGATGCACTCGGCGAGCAAGTACATCGGCGGCCATTCCGACCTGACCGGCGGGGTGGTGGTGGCGGGCAATCATGAGCTGCTGGCGCGCCTGCGCAAGATCAGCATGGCAGTGGGCGCGATCCAGGGCCCGTTCGACTGCTACTTGGCCCTGCGCGGCCTGAAGACCCTCGATGTGCGCATGGAGCGCCAGAGCGCCAACGCCCTGCGCGTGGCGCAGTACCTGGAGCAGCACCCGCAGGTCGAGCAAGTGTTCTACCCCGGGCTTGCGAGCCATCCGCAGCATGCGCTGTGCCAGCGCCAGATGCGCACTGGCGGGGCGGTGGTGGCGCTGCGTGTGAAGGGTGACCGGGCGGCGGTCAATCGTCTGGTCGAGGCGCTGTCGATCTTCGTCCTGGCCGACTCGCTGGGCGGTGTGGAGAGCATGATCAACCATTCCTGGACCATGTCGCACAACTCGCTCAGCCCGCAGCAGAAGGGCGTGATGGGCATCAGCGAGAACCTGGTGCGCTTGTCGATGGGGATCGAGGATTACCGCGACCTGATCGACGACCTCGAGGCGGGGTTGCAGGCGGCGGCCTCTGCGTAACGGCGGCTGACGCCATCGCGGGACAAGTCGGAACGCCGAACCGCCGCTCCCACAAGTGCTGCGTTGTAGCTGAAACCGTGAGGTTCCTGTGGGAGCGGCGGTTCGGCGTTCCGACTTGTCCCGCGATGGCATTGCAACGAACGACCTCAACCCTTGGGCGGATGAATGATCCGTTCGATCTTGTCCTTGATCAGCAGACGTTCCTTGCGCAGGCGGTTGACCGCTTCGTCGTTGGTGCCGTTGCCTTCGGCGGCCAGCACTTCCTTGTCCTTGGCGTTGTATTCCTTGTGCAGCTTGTGCAGGTCCTGATCCTTGTCGATCAGGGCCTGGAACTTGTCTTCGGTAATGTGCAGGTCGGCTAGCAGATCGTGCGGGACTGGCATCTCTTCACCTCTGTTTCAGGGGTTGGTAAGAATCCTGATCCTTCAGGATAGCTGCCTTTGCCGACAGCGGGAGCGGTTCGCCGGATGAGGCGGCAGCGTCGCAACGCTGCTGAATGGCAGCTGAATGAACTTTAATTAATCATGAAAGACGCATCACAACCGATTGTTGGCGTCTTTTTCACAAAAAATTGATGCTACGCTTTCTACAGTTCGGCCAACTTCCCAAGGTGCCCGCCCGGGTACGCCTGGTCGCTTCTAAACTCTGATTGCGAACGCCATGTTGAAAATCAAATCACTGCGGACCGAGTGGGTCACGCTGCTGGCCAGCCTTTACCTGTTGATCGGCCTCAATCTGTTCCTCTGGGAGCATCTGGAGACCATCCTGCCCCCCGGCATGGTTGGGCTGTGGCTAGGCCTGGCGTTTGCCGTACTGATGTTGTTCGCCTTCAACCTGATATTGACGTTGTTGGCCTTCAAGTATGTATTGAAACCGGTATTGATTGTGCTGTTCATGAGTGGCGCCGGTGTCGCCTACTTCATGAATCAATATGGCGTACTTATTGATGCCGGCATGTTCCGCAATGTCGCCGAAACCAACATCGAAGAAGTGCGTGACTTGCTGTCGTTGAAGTTCGCACTTTATATGCTGGGGTTGGGCGTCGTGCCGTCGTTGTTGCTCTGGAAGGCGCGCATTGCCTACCGCCCCTGGCACCGCGAACTGCTGGGCAAGCTCATCGTCAGCGGCGCCTGCGTCGCAGCCCTGGGCTCGATCGGGCTGGTCAATTACCAGGGTCTGTCGTCGCTGTTTCGCAATCACCACGAACTGCACTTGATGCTCACCCCGAGCAATATCGTCGGGGCGTCGTTCAGCTATGCCAGCGAAAAGCTCGGCAGCGCTGCCAAACCCTTCCAGAAATACGGCGAAGATGCCCATCGCGATGCCGCCTGGCAGAAGCACGAGCGCAAGTCGCTGACCGTGCTGGTGGTGGGTGAAAGTGCCCGCGCCGAGAACTTCGGTGTGCTGGGTTATGGCCGCGATACCACGCCACGCCTGTCGAAGGAGGCTGGCCTGCTGGGCTTTACCGATGTGCATTCGTGCGGGACCGAGACGGCCGTGTCGGTGCCTTGCATGTTCTCCGGCATGGCACGCAAGGACTACGACCCGAGCCTGGCCAGCCGCCGCGAGGGCCTGCTCGATATCCTCGGGCGTGCCGGCATCGAGGTGCAGTGGCGCGATAACCAGTCAGGCTGCAAAGGCACCTGCGATCGTTTCAACTACGTCAACCTCACCAGCGCCAAGGACCCGGTCCTGTGCGCCGATGGCGAGTGCCACGACCAGATCCTGCTGCAGAACCTCGATGCGCTGCTCGACAGCCTCGACAAGGATACCGTGCTGGTGCTGCACCAGATGGGCAGCCATGGCCCTGACTACTACAAGCGTTACCCGGCAGGCTTCGAGCACTTCACTCCGGTGTGCCGCAGCAACGCCCTGAACCAGTGCAGCCAGCAGGACATCGTCAACAGCTACGACAACACGCTGGTCTACACCGACGAGGTGCTGGCGTCGCTGATCGACACCCTGCGCAAGCACCAGGACAAGGTCGACACCGCCATGATCTACCTCTCCGACCATGGCGAGTCGCTGGGCGAATACAACCTGTTCCTGCATGGCACCCCGTACATGCTCGCCCCGGACCAGCAGAAACACATCCCGCTGCTGGCCTGGTTCTCCGACAGCTACCGCCAGGACTTCGCCGTCGATACCGACTGCCTGTCGAAGATGCGTGACACGCCGCTGAGCCAGGACAACCTGTTCCACTCGATGCTCGGCCTGCTGCAGGTGCATACCGAGGTGTACCAGCAGTCGCTGGACATGTTTGCGGGGTGTCGCCCCTGGCTGACGGCCAGGAACTGATCGCGCGCCAGCGCTACCGCTGATCGCCACCATGGATGGCCCGGGTTTCACGAGCAGTGCCCGCGCCGTATATACTGCGCGCCAATGTTTGTGGGAGAGCCTTGTGGCCATCGAAATACACTGGATCCGTGACGACCAGACCCTGGCCGAACTCTGCCGGAAGTGGCGTACGCTGCCGTTCGTGGCCGTCGACACCGAATTCATGCGGGTCGATACCTTCTATCCCAAGGCTGGTCTGGTGCAGGTCGGCGATGGCCAAAGCGCCTACCTGATCGACCCCCTGCTGATCCGCGACTGGCAGCCACTGGGCGAATTGCTCGAAGACAGCGGCGTGGTCAAGGTACTGCACGCCTGCAGCGAAGACCTCGAAGTCCTGCTGCGCCTGACCGGCAAGCTGCCGCAGCCGCTGTTCGACACGCAGTTGGCCGCGGGCTACCTGAATATCGGTTTCTCGATGGGCTATTCGCGTCTGGTCCAGGACGTGCTGGGCATCGAGTTGCCCAAGGGCGAGACGCGCTCCGACTGGTTGCAGCGTCCGCTGTCCGAAACCCAGGTCAGCTACGCCGCCGAAGATGCCGTGCACCTGGCCGAGCTGTTCACCGCCCTGCGTCCGCGCCTGTCGGATGACAAGTACGCCTGGGTGCTGGAGGACGGCGCCGAGCTGGTGGCGCAAATGCGCCGTGAAGTCGAGCCCGAAACCCTTTACCGCGACGTCAAGCTGGCCTGGAAGCTCGGCCCGCAGCAGTTGGCGGTGCTGCGTGAGCTGTGCGCCTGGCGCGAGCGTGAAGCGCGCAGCCGCGATGTACCGCGCAGCCGGATCCTCAAGGAGCACTCGCTGTGGCCCATGGCCAAGGGTCAGCCCGACAGCCTGTCGGCGCTGGCCAAGATCGAGGAGATGCACCCGCGCACCATCCGCCAGGACGGCGAAACGCTGCTCAAGCTGATCAAGAGCGCCGCCAGCCAGCCTGCCGAGCAATGGCCCGCGGTGCTGCCCGAGCCGCTGCCGATCGAAGCCGCCGGCATTCTCAAGCGCCTGCGCGCCATCGGCCAGGCCGAAGGCGAGCGCCTGCAGATCGCCCCTGAGCTGATGCTGCGCAAGAAGGCCCTTGAAGCCCTGCTCAAGAGCGGCTACCCCAATGGCCCCTATCAATTGCCCGATTCGCTGCGCGGCTGGCGCCGTGAGCGGATGGGCCAGGCCCTGCTGGATGATCTGGCAGGCGCCGGAGAGACTCGATGAAACGTATCTGCTCGATCTACAAAAGCCCGCGCAAGCGCGAAATGTACCTGTATGTGCTCAAGGCCGAGGGCCTGGAGCGCGTGCCCGAGGGCCTGTTGCCGTTCTTCGGTACGCCGGTGCATGCCTTCGACCTGGTGCTGACCCCCGAGCGCAAGCTGGCCCGCGAGGACATCGTCAAGGTGTTGGAGAACCTCGACAACCAGGGTTATCACCTGCAGATGCCGCCACCGGACGACGACTACATCGAGCATCTGCCCGAAGAGCTGCTGCGGCGCAACGATCCGGCCTGAGCCGGGGCGCGAACCCTATCAACAGGCGGCCCTCGACGGGCCGCTTTCGTCGTTCTGCAAGGTTGTCATCGAGATGCGCGTTCTGATCGCTGAACAGGATCATGCCCTTTACGCTCGCCTGCTGGGCGAGCTGGCACCGGACCTGGAGGTCCTGACCAGTGGCGATTCCGCCGAATTGTCGCGCCACGCCCCTGAATGCCCGATCTGGCTGGGCGAGCCGCACCTGGTCGCCAGCCTGCTGCGCCAGGGCCACAAGCCGGCCTGGATGCAGTCCACCTGGGCGGGTATCACGCCGCTGCTGGCCGACGGCCTGCCGCGTGACTATCGCCTGACCCGTGCGGTGGGCATCTTCGGCCAGGTCATGGCCGAGTACATGCTGACCTACATGCTGGTTCACGAGCGCGATGTGCTGGCGCGCCTGGTCAGCCAGGTCGAGCGGCGCTGGGACGGCCGGCCGGGCAACAGCCTGGAAGGGCGCAAGGTGCTGATCGTTGGCACCGGCGACATCGGCCAGCGGGTGGCCGAGTTCCTGCTGCCGTTTGGCGTGACCCTGTATGGCGTGGCCAGCAGCCCACGCGAGCAGGCGCCGTTCGTCGAAGTGGCGGGGCTGGATGCGTTGCCGCGGCTGGTCGGTGAGGTCGATTACGTGCTCAACCTGCTGCCGGATACCCCGGCCACCCATGACTTGTACGATGCCGCGCTGTTCCAGTGCTTCAAGCCGACCGCGCTGTTCATCAACGCCGGGCGTGGTGTGGCGGTGGTCGATGCCGACCTGGTCGAGGCACTCAAGAGCGGGCACCTGGCGGGTGCCGTGATCGATGTCTGCCGCCAGGAGCCGTTGCCCCAGCGCCATCCGTTCTGGACCGCCTGGGGGCTGCTGCTGACCGGCCACAGTTCGGCACCGACCTCGCCGGTGGCGATGGTGCGCTTGTTCGTCGAGAACGTCCGGGCCTATGCGGCGGGGCAGGGGTTGCGCGGGGAAGTGGATTTCTCGCGCGGGTATTGAGGTGCTTCTGCTGGCCCTATCGCAGGCTTGTCCCGCGATAGGGCCAGCCCAGTCTTAGAGACTGAAATCACCCTCGGCCGCCAACTCGCTCAGCGGTCGACGCGGGCTCGGCACTTCACGGGCCTGCAGTGCTTCGATCAGGCTGGCCTTGTCGCCCAGCTTGCCGATCGCCACCATCGCGTGCAGCACATAACCTTCGGGGATCTTCAGTTCCTTGCGCGCCAGCTCCTGGTCGAACCCGGCCATGCCATGGGTGTGCCAGCCGCTGATGCTCGCCTGCAGCGCCAGGTGGCCCCAGGCCGAACCTGTATCGAAGGTGTGCCAAAGGGCAGGGGTCTCTTCGCTGGCGCCAGGCGCGGTGAAGGTGGTCTTGGAGAGAATCAGCACCAGCGCCGAGGCCTGCTGTGCCCAGCTGCGGTTGAACGGCACCAGAAACTCCAGGAAGCGCTCCCAGTTCGGCGTGTCGCGGCGGGCATAGAGGAAGCGCCAGGGCTGCGAGTTGTAGGCCGATGGCGCCCAGCGCGCGGCTTCGAGGAAGCTCAGCAGGGTCTCTTCGCTGATCGGCTCCGCGTTGAACGCACGGGGTGACCAGCGGTTGATGAACTGCTCGTTGATGGCATAGTCGGCGATGCGGGGATTGGCGCTCATGCGGGCTCCTGCGAAAGGAAGAGGGAAAGCCTGAACGCTACTGCGTCCGTTCGGCACTGACAAGCGGTATGGCATTGCGTCGGGCCAGGCTCTAGACTGGCGCCGCCGCGCGCCGCGGCCTTCAAAGTGATTGCAGGAAAACGTGTGATGATCGCCGACCCCGCGCCCTTCTGGCGGCGCAAGACCCTCGACCAGCTCGATCCGCAGGAATGGGAGTCGCTCTGCGACGGCTGCGGGCTATGCTGCCTGCAGAAGCTCGAAGACGAGGATGACAACAGCATCTATTACACGCGTATCGCCTGCAAACTGCTGGACATGAACACCTGCCAGTGCAGCGACTACCCCAACCGCTTCGAGCAGGTGCCCGACTGCATCCAGCTCACGCCAGGCAAGGCCGACCAGTTCAAATGGCTGCCGACCACCTGTGGCTATCGCCTGGTCAGCGAGGGCAAGGACCTGCCAGCCTGGCACCACTTGGTCTGCGGCGACCGTGAGCAGGTCCATGAGCAGCGCATTTCCCAGTTCGGGCGGATGCTCAGCGAGAACGATGTCGACGAAGACGACTGGGAAGACCACCTGATCTTTCGCGCCGGCTGATCCGCCTGGCCCGCGCCTCTGGGGAACAAGGAGTTTCTGTATGCGTCGCCCGTTGTTGTTGCTACTGGCCCTGTCGGCCAGCTTCCCGGCCTGGGCGAAGAAGGTCGATCTGGACTACCAGGTGCGCCTGCTGCCCCAGACGGGCCAGGCCGAAGTGCGCCTGACCCTGGCCGATGGCACGCCGGTTCGCAGCCTGGACTTCGACCTGGGCAGGCAGGGCGCCTACAGCGATTTCAAGGCGGACGGCCAGTGGCAGGTGCAGCAGGACCGTGGCGTCTGGCACCCCGGAGCAGGCAAGAGCAGCCTCAGTTACCGCGTGCAGCTCGATGTGAAGCCCCATGGCAGCGCTCATGAAGCACGCATCACGCCGCATTGGGCGTTGTTTCGCGGCGATCAGCTCGTGCCCCCGGCCCGTCTCGATCAGCAGGATGGCACCGAGTTGGTGACACGCCTGGCCTTCGAGTTGCCGTCGGGCTGGCAGAGCGTCGAGACAGCCTGGCCGCGCATCGGCAAGCAGAAATTCCGTATCGACAACGTCTCGCGCCTGTTCGATCGCCCCACTGGCTGGATGCTCGCCGGCAACCTCGGCAGCCGCCGCGCACGCCTGGGGGATACCGAGGTGACGGTCGCCGCACCGCAGGGGCAGGGCATGCGGCGCATGGATACCCTCACCCTGATGACCTTCGTCTGGCCGCAGTTGCAGGCGGTGTTCCCGCGCAATCCGCCCAAGCTGCTGGTGGTCGGTGCCCGCGACGACATGTGGCGCGGTGCGCGTGCTTCGCGCAACTCGCTGTACCTGCACAGCACCCGCCCACTGATCGGCGAGAGCGGCAGCAGCCCGCTGCTGCGTGAGCTGGTGCAACTGTTCGCGCAGATCGACGACCGTGATCGCAGTGACTGGCTGGGCGAGAGCCTGACCGACTACTACGCCATCGAAGTGCTGCGCCGCGCCGGTGGCATCAGCGATGACCGCTACCAGGCGTTGCAGGCGCGGTTGCAGAAGGACGGCGCCAAGGTAAAGACCCTTCGCACCGAGCAGGCCGACGCAATGCAGGTGGCCAGGGGCGTGCTGTTGCTGCAGGCGCTCGACCGCGAGATTCGCCTGCACAGCCACAACAAGCGCTCGCTGGACGACATCACTCGTGCGCTGATGCGCATGGCCAGTGTCAGTACAGAAGAGTTCATCCAGATCAGCGAGAGCGTGCTGGGGCGCGAGTCCGAGGTGCTGGAGAGCAAGTTGTTGCGTTGAGCCGGTGGTGACTTCTTCGCGGGCAAGCCCGCTCCCACAGGTTCAGCGGTGTTCTCGAGATCTGTGGGAGCGGGCTTGCCCGCGAAGAGGCCACCGCCGATTCAAACCCCCGCCAACGGATCCTTACCGGTCACCGTCACCGTGCGGGTCGCCGCCTCGGCGCTGGCCTTGAGTGCCTTCAATTCCGCCGCCCCGCGTTCGATATCGGCATGCAACCGGCGGTACTCCGCGCGATGCTTGTGGAACCAGGCCTTGGTCGCGCAACGGCCCTTGATGCCGCGGGCCAGCGCCATGCCGCCCACTGCCACTTGCAGCAACCCTATCAGGCCGCCGTGACGCATCCCTTTGCTGATCATCAGGGCACCGCCTGCCAGTGAGCTGACGCGCTCCCAGCCCTGGACGTTGTGGTCGTGCCTGTCTGACGCCGAGTGGATATCGAGCATAGGTAGGTCTCCTTGTGGGTTGGTAAAGCAGCTGACCCTGTCCGCGGCCCTGGCGTTCAGTGCAATTGTCGGATTCGCTCATTGCCTGCAGGGCGTCGCGGCCGTGTGCAATGTCTTTTCCAGACCCCGGTTTGTCTCGCTCAGACATGCAGGTATGGTCAAATACCGACCGCCTGCAACCCTGCAGACCGCTCATCGAAATAGCTGTAGACACATTGTCTAACGGCGCTCTATATTCATTATACAAATTGTAGACAGTGACCCATGACCAACAAAAAGGCCGCCATGAAAGCCAGTTCTGATGTCCATCCACTCACCGGAGAAGCGCCGCTCGATCGCAAGGGCGTGCTCGCTGAAGCATTGCGCCGGCGCATCCTGAGCATGGAGCTGGTGCCTGGCGCAGTGGTGGATGAACTGGCCCTGAGTGACGAGTTCGGGCTGTCGCGACCACCGGTACGTGAATTGCTGCGCCAGATGGCCGCCGAGGGCTATATCGAGCTCGAAGCCAACCGCGCACCACGGGTGGCGGCGATGAACCACGATTCGCTGCACAGCTTCTTCCTCGCCGCGCCGCTGATCTACATCGCCACCACGCAACTGGCCGCGACCCACGCCACCGCCGGCGAGATCGAAGCGCTCAAGGCGATCCAGGCGCTGTTTCGCGAGGCGATCGAACAGAAGGATGTGGAAAACCGTGTGCTCTACAACGACGCCTTCCACCTGGAAATCGGCAAGATGGCGCACAACGACTACCTGATGCCCAGCCTGCGTCGCTTGCTCATCGACCACACCCGCCTGGGCAAGATCTTCTATCGCCACCCGACCACCGATGACATGCAGCGCGACCTCGAACTGGCCTGCGTGCAACACGAACAGATGATCGAGGCGATCGAGCGCCGCGACCCCGAAACTGCCGGGCAGCTGGTGCGCGAGCACTTCGAGCTGTCCCGTCGCCGCATGGCCGAATACGCGGCGCCCCAGGGAATGGAAGTGGTACTGGCCTTGTAGATGCAGCACTCATCGCCATCCCAGGTACTGGCAGGACGCCGGGAGGGGCGGGCGTGATGAGGAACAGACGCTAACAACAATATCGGGTTCCTGAAATGACCAAGATCGCCTCGTTGCCCGCCGACGACAGCCGCTGTGGCTGGTATCACCTGAGCAAGGGACGCCGTATCCAGGCACCGCATCGCGGCCACAGTGCCGCGCGCTGGGTCGTGGTCGGTGCCGGTTTTACCGGGCTTGCTGCGGCGCGCCAGTTGGCACTGCACTTTCCTGATGACCAGGTCGTGTTGCTCGAAGCCCAGGAGGTGGGGTTCGGTTCGTCCGGGCGCAACGCCGGTTTCGCCATCGACCTGCCCCATGACATCGGTGCCGAGGACTACATCGGCGATATCGGTATCGCTCGCAAGACCATGAAGCTCAACCTCAGTGGCCAATCGTTCTTGAAGGAACTGGTCGAGCGCCACGGCATCGATTGCCAGATGAAACACTGTGGCAAGTACCAGGCGGCCATCGAACCGCGCGGCGTCGCGGTACTCGACGCGTATCGCCGGGGCCTGGACCGGCTCGACCAGCCGTACCAGATGCTCGAGGCGGCCGAGTTGCCCGAACACATCGGCACCGACTTCTATCGCAAGGCCCTGTTCACCCCGGGCACCTCACTGATCCAGCCCTCGGCACTGGTCAAGGGGCTGGCCGACAACCTGCCGGCCAACGTCACCCTCTACGAACACACCCCGATCACCGAGGTGCAGTACGGTGCCAAGACCGTGCTCAAGCACGCCCAGGGATCGATTACCGCCGACAAACTGGTGCTCACCACCAATGCCTTTGGCATGAGCTTCGGCTTCCTCAAGGGGCGGATGCTGCCGGTGTTCACCTATGCCAGCCTGACCCGGCCCATGACCGAAGAAGAGCAGGCGCGACTCGGCGGCAAGCCTTATTGGGGCGTGATTCCGGCCGATCCGTTCGGGACCACGGTGCGCCGCACCCCGGACAACCGCCTGCTGATCCGCAACAGTTTCAGTTTCAACCCCGATGGGCGCGCCAACAGCAAGTACCTGGAGCGCTTTGCCGTGCGTCATCGCGATGCGTTCGCCCGGCGTTTCCCGATGTTGCCCGACCTGCCATTCGAATATACCTGGGGCGGTGCCCTGGCAATGTCGCGCAATCACATGGGGTACTTCGGCGAGTTGTCACCCAATGTCTACGCCGCCCTGTGTTGCAATGGCCTGGGCGTGACCCGAGGGACCGCCACCGGCAAGTTACTGGCCGACTGGTTGGCGGGCGAGAAAAATGAATTGATCGAGTTTGTGCTCAATGCACCGGGCCCTTGTGCCAACCCGCCGGCGCCGCTGGTTTCGCTGGGCCTGAATTTCAACCTGAAGTGGGGCCAGTACCGCGCCGGCCAAGAAAGCTGAGTTCAATTAAAGCGTTATAAACAACTTGATATTCGCTGGGTATTTTATGCCCGGCCTGCGGTTTCTATTGCGTGCTGTTTCGGTTCGAAGTGCAACTTCGGGCTCACGGGGCTGAAAGTCTTTTTCAGCGTCGCGGGTTCGCTCGTCCTGAAAACGGCCTGCGTTTGATGATGGCAGGAGACAATAATGACAACTCACAATGTATCAATCGAAGACGTACCGCTTAATCGCTTTCACCAATGGCTCACCGTGCGTTCGGGCGGTGGCTCGTTCGTCGATGGCTATGTACTGAGCATCATCGGCGTGGCCATGGTGCAGATGACCGCCGGGCTGTCACTGAGCAGTTTCTGGCAGGGCATGATTGCCGCGTCCGCACTGATCGGTATTTTCTTCGGCGGTTTTCTCGGCGGTTGGCTGACTGACCGCTTCGGCCGCAAGCGGGTGTTTTTCGTCGGCCCGACCCTGTTCATTCTCGCCTCGCTCAGCCAGTTCTGGGTGGAGTCGGCGCTGCTGCTGTTCCTGCTGCGCTTCGTGGTGGGGGTGGCGGTCGGCATCGAGTACCCGGTGGCCACCTCGCTGCTGGTGGAGTTCCTGCCCAAGCGCAATCGCGGGCCGCGCCTGGCGACCTTGACCATTCTTTGGTTCGCCGGCGCTGCGTTTGCCTACATCCTGGGAGACTTCCTGCTGCGTCAGGGTGGTGACGACGCCTGGCGGCTGGTGCTGGCCAGCCCGGCGCTGATCGGCGCACTGCTGTTCGTGATCCGCATCGGCACGCCCGAGTCGCCACGCTGGCTGCTGAGCAAGGGTCGGGCGAACGAGGCCGAGGCGGTGATCCGCAGTGTGTACGGCCATGACTTTTCCCTGCGCAATCTGCCAGAGGAGCCGGTACAGAAACGCTTGTCGTTCCTCGACCTGATGCACTCCGGCTACGGCAAACGCATGATGTTCGTCGCCGTGTTCTGGTCGTGTTCGGTGATCCCGGTATTCGCCGTATACGCCTTTGCGCCCAAGGTGCTCGGCGCACTCAACCTCAAAGGCGACTGGGCATCGTTCGGCTCGGTGGCCATTACCTTGCTGTTCGTGGTCGGCTGCATCATCGCCACCCGCCTGATCAACGCCATGGGCCGGCGCAGCATGCTGATTCACAGCTTCTTCTGGTCGGGCCTGGCGCTGCTGGGGCTGGGCGTGTTCCACGCCGGCTCCGAGCTGCTGATCCTCACCTTGTTCGGCGCCTATGCGCTGTTCATCGGTGGCGCCCAGGTGCTGCAACTGGTGTACCCCAACGAGCTGTTCCCCACCGAGATCCGCGCCAACGCTGTCGGCGTCGGCACGTCGCTGTCACGCGTCGGTGCAGCGATCGGGACCTGGCTGGTGCCCATGGTCCTGGACAGCTACGGCATCGCTTTCACCATGTATGCCGCTGCGGCGGTCACCTTGCTGGGCCTGGCCGTGTCCTGGGCGCTGGCCCCCGAAACCCGCTCGCTGAACCTGCAGCAGGCGGCATCCCTGACCTGATCCATCTACCTCGCGCCGCCATGTCGGCGCGGACTGACCCTTTGCATTCACAGGAGAACCGCTAATGAAATTCGAAGGTATCTATACCCCTGCCATCACCCCCTTGGCCGCTGACGGATCGATCGACAAGGCGGGCTTCGCCGACGTACTGGAGTATCTGCTTGACTCGAAGATCCACGGCGTGATCATCGGCGGCTCCACGGGCGAGTACTACGCCCACACCGCCCAGGAGCGCATCGAGCTCGCGGCCCAGGCCAAGGACGTGCTCAACGGTCGTTTGCCGCTGATCATCGGCACTGGCGGCATCCGCACCGAGGACGCCGTGGCTTTTGCCAAGCACGCCAAAGAGATCAAGGCCGATGCGCTGCTGGTCGGCACGCCGCCCTATGCGCTGCCGACCCAGGAGGAGATTGCGTTGCACGTCAAGGCGGTAGACGCCGCGGCCGACCTGCCGATCATGCTCTACAACTACCCGGGCCGCATGAGCGTGAGCATGGGCGAGGCGTTCTTCGATGCCGTGGCCGATGTGAAGAACATCGTGGCCATCAAGGAGAGTTCAGGCGACATGAACCAGTTGCACCGCCTGGCGATCAAGCGTCCGAACATCCAGGTTTCCTGTGGCTGGGACGACCAGGCCCTGGAGTTCTTCGCCTGGGGTGCACAGAGCTGGGTCTGCGCCGGCTCCAACTTCATCCCGCGCGAGCATGTGGCGCTTTACGAGGCCTGCGTGATCGAGAAGGACTTTGCCAAGGGCCGCCGCATCATGGCGGCGATGATGCCGCTGATGGACTTCCTTGAAGGCGGCAAGTTCGTTCAGTCGATCAAGTACGGTTGCGCGCTCAACGGCCTGCGCACCGGCGGTGTGCGCAAGCCGCTGCAAGACCTGAACGCCGATGAGAAGCAGGCGTTGCAGGCGGTGGTCAGCGAGCTCAAGCGCAGCATCGCGCAGATCACCGGAGCGGCCTGAGATGAGTGAACTGCTGAGCAAAGCCGAGTACGCAGCCATCGCCGCCGAACTGCAACCGCGTACCCAGGCCTTCATCGACGGCGAATTCCGTGACGCGATCTCGGGCAACACTTTCGTGACCACCAACCCGGCCACCGGCAAGGTACTGGCCGAGGTCGCCGCCTGCGATGTGCAGGACGTCGACCTGGCCGTCGCCGCCGCCAAGCGGGTGTTCGAGGCCGGCAGCTGGTCCAGGCTGCAGCCGGGCGAGCGCAAGCATGTGCTGCTGAAGTTCGCCCAGTTGCTCGAAGACAACGCCCATGAACTGGCGGTGCTGGAGAGCCTGGACAGCGGCAAGCCGGTCAGTGAATGCCAGAACGTCGATGTGCCGGAGACCATCCACACTCTGCGCTGGCACGCCGAGCTGATCGACAAGATCTACGACAGCACCGCCCCGACGGGCAATGCCGCCGTGACCATGGTGGTGCGCGAAGCCATCGGTGTGGTCGGCCTGGTGCTGCCCTGGAACTTCCCCCTGCTGATGCTGGCGTGGAAGATCGCGCCGTCGCTGGCCGCCGGTTGTTCGATCGTGGTCAAGCCGGCCAAGGAAACCACCCTCAGCGCCTTGCGTGTGGTCGAGCTTGCGCACCAGGCAGGGATCCCGGCGGGTGTGTTCAACCTGGTGCCTGGCGGCGGGCGGGAAGTGGGCGAGGCCATCGGCCGGCACATGGACATCCCGATGGTCAGCTTCACCGGCTCCACCGATACCGGGCGGCTGTTCCTCAAGTACGCCGCCGAATCCAACCTCAAGCGCATCGTGCTGGAGCTGGGTGGCAAGAACCCGGCGGTGGTGATGAACGACTGCGAGGACCTGGACGAAGTGGCGCAGTTCGTCACTGCCGGTGCGTTCTGGAACATGGGCGAGAACTGCTCGGCATCGTCGCGGCTGATCGTGCACAAGGACGTCAAGGACGAGCTGCTGGGCCTGATCGGCAAGCACCTGAAGGACTGGAAGCTGGGCGACCCGCTGGACCCCGACAATCGCCTGGGCGCCATGGTCAGCCGGTCGCACTTCGAGAAGGTGCGCTCGTACCTGGAGCATGCCGCCGAACACAACCTCAAAGTGGTGCAGGGCGGCGAGACCCGGGATGGGGTTTTCGTGCAGCCGACTATCGTCGACGGCGTGGCGCGCAATGACCGGTTGTTCGTCGAGGAGATCTTCGGGCCGGTATTGAGCGTGACCAGTTTCGAGACCCTTGAGGAGGCCATCGAGCTTGCCAACGATACGGTCTATGGCCTTGCGGCCTCGGCCTACACCGGCAGCCTGCGCAACGCGCTGCGTCTGTCGCGGGAGATCCGCGCGGGGGTGGTGACGGTGAACTGCTTTGGCGAGGGCGATGCCTCGACGCCGTTCGGAGGCTACAAAGAGTCCGGATTTGGCGGGCGCGACAAATCGGTGTGGGCGCATGATCAATACACCGAGCTCAAGACCATCTGGATCAACGCTTCGTGAGTTGAGCGACAGGGCGCTGTTCTGACGGAGTTCAGTGCTTTTGTTGTCGGGGGTGGGTGTTGGCCTTTTCGCGGGCAAGTCGCAGCGGCGAACCGCCGCTCCCACAGTTAACCCAACGGAGATCAGCTGTGGGAGCGGCGGTTCGCCGCTGCGACTTGCCCGCGAAAAGGCCAACACCCACCCCAACCCCTTTCTGCAACAACAGCGAATAAGCAGCACGGCTCGCAAGAGCCAGACAAGGCTGCGGCGCTGCAGGCCTGGCGGATCACCGCAGGCCACACATTCCCCCAACAGAATCGAACCCGTGCACAGGCCCCGGGGGAATGACTGCGTGCGCCATTTTTCATTTTTTTGCGAGTTCACTGCCCATGATCGTCTCCCAAACCCGCGGGCTCAGCCCTGCACTGTCGCACCGCAACGCCCTGGTCCTGGCGCATGTCGCCGCAGTGCTGTTCGGCCTGACCGGCATCCTCGGCGCCCTGATCCAGGCCGATGCCAGTGTCATCACCTTTGGTCGCGCCGCCTTCGCCGTGCTTGCCCTGGGGCTGGTCGCGCTGCTCCAGCGGCGAGCCTTGTTCAGGGGGCTGGACCGCCGTCGCGCCGCCGTGCTGCTGTTCACCGGGGCCATGCTGGCCGCACACTGGGTGACCTTCTTCCTCGCAGTGAAGATCGGCGGTGTGGCGATAGCGACCCTGGGTTTTGCCAGCTTCCCGGCGTTCATCGCCCTGCTTGATTGCCTGGCGTTTAACGAGCGTATCCGCCTGCGCGAATGGCTACTGCTGGCGCTGGTGAGCCTGGGCCTGGTGCTGGTGGTGCCGACCTTCGACCTGCTCGACCAGGGCACCCTGGGTTTGCTCTGGGGGTTGGCTTCGGGCCTGTCGTTCGCCTTGCTGGCGATTGCCAACCGGCGCTGGGCCAGTGGCTTGAAGGCCGTGCAGGTGGCGTTCTGGCAAAACCTGGTGGTGGCGGTGCTGGTGCTACCGGTGGCCCTGGAAAACCTGGTGGGGCAGGGCTTGCAGACGGCGGACTGGATCTATCTGGCGCTGCTCGGGGTGTTCTGCACGGGCCTTTCGCAGTACCTGTTCGTCAAGAGCTTGAAGGGCCTGGCGGCGCGCAGTGCGGGGATGATCCTTGCACTGGAACCGGTGTATGCGATCGCCTGCGCCTGGGTGCTGTTCGCCGAGGCCCCGTCGCTGCGGATGCTGGCGGGGGCAGGGTTGATCATTCTGGCGACGCTGCTGTCGGCCTGGGGCAAACCTGCCAGCGAGCGGATGACGTGAGGTTGCCGGGCTGCGCTGCAGCCCGGCTCCCGGTTACTTGAACTTGGGGCCGGAGCGAGTATTCAAGCCCTTTGCCAGCCGGTCATACAGCACCACATTGACCGTCGCGGCCAGGTTCATGCAGCCCTGGGTGGGGATGTAGATGGTTTCTTCGCACCAGGCGCGTACGCTTTCGTCGAGGCTGCCGTCCTCCGGGCCGAAGATGTAGATCGCCCGATCCGGATGGGTGTATTCGGGCAGTGGCCGTGCGCCGTCGACCAGCTCCACTGCCACTGGCGTACAGCCCAGCGGGATGATGCGCTGCAGGTCGTCGATGCCGATCAGCGGGATGTCGTAGTGCACCCGCTTGGTGTCGGTGACGAAGTCGCGGGCGCGTTCGTAGCGTTTGCCGGTGTAGAACACCGAGTTGACGCCGTAGCAGCCCGCCGCACGCATCACCGAGCCTACGTTTTCAGCGGATTTTGGGTTGAACAGGCCGATGCAGCTGTACCGTTTGTTAGCCACGAGTCGGGGCCCTTCGCAAAAAAAGAGCGCGATTATACGGGCTAGCCGACGCCGTGGGCGGATGAATCGACGGTCAGTCCTTCTTCATCAGGGCGGCCAGGCCTGCGAAGGGGTTGTGCGTGGCGACATTGGTTTTCGGCGTGCTCAGCGAGCCTTCGCCGAAATACTGCTGGTCGGTGTAGCGCGAATGCTCGTTGTCGTGGCAGTACAGGCACAGCAGCTCCCAGTTGGAGCCGTCCTGGGGGTTGTTGTCGTGGTTGTGGTCGCGGTGGTGCACGGTCAGTTCCGACAGGCGCTTGCCGGAGAACTCGCGGGCGCAGCGCCCGCAGACGTGCGGATACATCTTCAGTGCCTTGTCGCGGTAGCCCATTTCCTTGTCGCGCTTGGCGTCGGCGAGGATGCGGTCGAGACGGGCGGTGGCGGCGGAGTTGGAGGCCGAGCTCATGGTGTTACCTTTTTCGTTATCAGGGCAATGACGGTTATGCATCGAGTCTAGCGCGCCTGCGGGCCCGGCGGACAGGCAAAAGCGCGCAATTGGGCGTAGCCTGTAGGCAGGTTCCGGACGGGAGGTTACCGATGTTGCCTGTGATCCTTGCCACGCTGCTCCTGCTTGCCGCCCCGCTGGCCGATGCCGCCGGGCAGCCTTCGGGCACCATTACCCCGGTGCCAGGTGCACCGGGTACGCCGACGCCCACGCCCTATCCGCAGATTACCCCGAGCACGCCACCGAAGGCCGGCAGCAGCCAGCCCGGCGCGCCGTTGCTGCCGCCAATGCCGTTGCCTGGGCCGCCAAAGGACCAGCCGTTGCCAGGGCTGTCCCAGGACCCACCGAAAAAGAACGACTAGGTTCTGTATGAAAGGTCTTGAGACGAAGGTCAGGCAAGGCGAAAACAGCCGAGGAACGGTCGGAGTCGCGCTCGACTTTACGGGTTGTAAATGAGCATTCCGACCG